>DATLEL010000466.1:0-13024 GCA_035525255.1 Usitatibacter sp. | reverse complement strand
CGCGGTCTCGAGGAGCGTGTCCTCGTCGATCTGGAAGAGCTCGTCGCGGGGATACTCCTGCAATACCGTGAGGAGATTCTTGTACATGTGGCTGTAGGGCCGGAACCCGGCGCGCTCCACCACGCGCGCGACTCGCTGGCGCAGGAGCGGCACCTCGCGCGGATCGGCGTGGTATGCCGACGACGTGTAGAGGCCCACGAAGCGGCGCTCGCCGACCACCTTGCCGGCCGCGTCGAAACGCTTCACGCCGATGTAGTCGAGGTACCCGGGCCGGTGGACCGTCGAGCGCGCATTCGCCTTGGTGAGCACCAGCACGTGCGCCTCGCGCGCGAGGGCGCGCAGCTGCGGCGGCAACTCCGCGAAGCTTTGCGAGACGCCACCCAGCTTGGGCTCGCGCAAGACGCCGAGGCCGCTGCGCGGCACGATCTTCAGCTGGTCCTCGCCGTTCACGTAGGCGAGCTCGTAATCCCGGTAGCCGAGGAAGGTGAAGTGGTGGTTTGCAGCCCACACCAGGAACGCGTGCACCTCGGCCGTCATCTCGTTGCGCAGGAAAGGCGGCGGCGCCTCCAGCTCGCGCGAGACCTCCTCCATCTTGCCGCGCATCGCCTGCCAGTCCTCGAACGACGCGCGCACGTCGGCGAGCGCCGCCTGGATGCCGCTGCCGATGTCCTTCAGCCGCGCGGCGTCGATCTCGCGGTCCACCTCGACATGGATCAGCGACTCCTGCTTGCCTTCGCCCGTGGCGGCGAACGACTGGAGCATCCCTTCCGCGTCCCGCTTCGTGTTGAGCAGCGGGTGGATGAGCAGGTGCAGCGTGTAGCCCTGGCGATTGACCTCCATGGTGATGGAGTCAACGAGGAAGGGCATGTCGTCGTTAACGATTTCGATGACGGTGTGCGGGCTCGTCCAGCCGTGCTCCTCCGCCCGCGGGTTGTACACGCGCAGCTTCGGCGTGCCGGAGGCGAATTGCCGCGCAAAGCCGAGGTGCGCGAGCGCTGCGCCGTAGAGATCCTCGGGGTTGCGGCTGGCGAGATCCTCGGGGTCGACCTGGTCGTAGTACTGTCCGATGAATGCACGCGCTTCCTTGGCGCCCGCCGCGGGCAGCCGCTGGTCGGCGAGGCGCATCACCTGCTCGAGAAGCGCCTGCTTCTGCTCGTGGGTCGGAAAATGCATGGGAGGTCCCGGCCGAGAAAAGCGATATTGTCCTCCAATCCGCGCCCGAGTATCCTAGCCGCCAGAAGCGGCAGGACTCTCTCGGAGCACCTCATCAAGCCGCCCTACACATTTCCAACCAGGAGACTTTCCATATGTTTCGCACTAGCAAGGTCGCGCTCGCGGCCGTCGTCTGCTCGTTCCTGGCCGCCCCGGCGCTGGCCCAGGAAGGCACCATCGACAAGATCAAGAAGACCGGCACCATCACCGTCGGCCATCGTGACGCGTCGATCCCGTTCTCGTACTACGACGACAAGCAGCAGGTCGTCGGCTACTCCATGGAGATCTGCGCGCGCATCGTGGAGGACGTGAAGAAAGAGCTGAAGATGCCGGACCTCAAGGTGAACTACCAGCTGGTCACCTCGGCCAACCGCATCCCGCTCATGGCCAACGGCACGATCGACCTCGAGTGCGGCTCGACCACCAACAACCTCGACCGCCAGAAGCAGGTGAGCTTCACCAACACCCACTTCGTCACCGCCAACCGCTGGGTGGCCAAGAAGTCGTCCAACGTGAAGTCGCTGAACGACCTCAAGGGCAAGACCATCGTCTCGACCGCGGGCACCACCAACATCAAGCAGATCACCGAGATCAATGCCGCGCAGAACCTCGGCATGAACATCGTCTCGGCCAACGGGCACCCGGAAGCCTTCCAGATGGTGGAGACCGGGCGCGCGGTGGCGTTCGTGATGGACGACATCCTGCTCTACAGCCTGGCCGCGCAATCGCGCACGCCCGGCGACTACGAGATCTCGAAGGATGCCCTCTCGGTGGAGCCGTACGGCATCATGCTGCGCAAGGACGATCCCGCGTTCAAGAAGATCGTCGACGCCTCGACGGCCAACACGTACAAGTCGGGCGCCATCAACGCGATCTACGAGAAGTGGTTCTCGAAGCCGATCCCGCCCAAGGGCCTCAACCTCAACGTCCCGCAGAGCGACTCGCTGAAGAAGTCATTCCAGAACCCGACAGATTCGGGCGACCAGGCAGCGTACAAGTAAGCCGAGTATCGAAGGGCCCCGCAAGGGGCCCTTCGTGCTTCAAGGGGAGCGGCCGTGGGCTATAACTGGAACTGGGGAATCCTGCTGGCGCCCGAGCCGGGCGGCACCGGGACCTTCCTGAAATACCTCATCGTCGGCCTCGGCTGGTCCATCACCACCGCGTTGTGCGCGTGGGTGATCGCGCTCCTCGTGGGCTCCCTGGTCGGCACGCTGCGCACCACGACCAATCCCTGGGTCGTGCGGCTCGGCAACGCGTACGTCGAGATCTTCCGCAACATCCCCCTCATCGTGCAGATGTTCCTGTGGTTCTTCGTGTTCCCGGAGCTGCTGCCGAAAGCGATGGGCGATTCGATCAAGCAGATGGCGCCGCCGTGGAGCGCCTTCGTTCCCGCGGTCCTTTGCCTCGGGATCTTCACTTCGGTGCGCGTGGCCGAGCAGGTTCGCGCCGGCATCCAGTCCCTGCCCCGGGGGCAGCGCATGGCGGGGACGGCCATGGGCCTCACGCAGGGCCAGACCTATCGGCACGTCGTGCTGCCGCAGGCCTTCCGCATCATCCTGCCGCCGCTCACCTCGGAGTTCATGAACATCATCAAGAACTCGTCGGTCGCGCTCACCATCGGGCTGATGGAGCTCACGGGGCGCGCGCGGGCCATGCAGGAATTCACGTTCCAGGTGTTCGAGGCATTCGCCGCGGCCACCGTGCTCTACCTCCTAACGAACCTGTTGGTCGTGGTCGGCATGCGCGTCCTCGAGAAGAAGGTTCGCGTGCCCGGGCTGATCGCAGCCTCCGGCGCCCAGATCACGGCAGGGCACTGAGATGGACACCGGGTTCGACTTCAACGTCATCCAGCGCTCCGCCGGCTACCTGTTCCGCGAGGGCATGACCTTCACGCTCACGCTGACCGCGCTCGCCATGACGGGCGGCATCATCTTCGGCACGATCCTGGCGATGATGCGGCTGTCGAAGTTCAAGGTGGTCTCGATGCTCGCCGGCGCGTACGTGAACCTCATGCGCTCCATTCCCCTGGTGCTCGTGATCTTCTGGTTCTTCTTCCTGGTGCCGTACATCGGGGCATGGGTCACCGGCGCGCCGCGGCCGGTGCAGGTGGGCGCCTTCTACTCGGCCCTCATCACCTTCACCATGTTCGAGGCGGCGTACTACTGCGAGATCATGCGCGCGGGCATCCAGTCCATCGCGCGCGGCCAGGTGTGGTCGGGATACGCGCTCGGGCTGAACTACTGGCAGACCATGGGCACCATCGTGCTGCCGCAGGCCTTCCGCAACATGGTGCCGGTACTGCTCACGCAGACCATCATCCTTTTCCAGGACACGTCGCTGGTCTACGTGATCTCCGCCACCGATTTCCTCGGCGCCGCCTCCAAGATCGCCAACCGCGACTACCGCCTGGTCGAGATGTACACCTTCGCCGCCTTCGTCTACTTCGTGATCTCCTTCAGCCTGTCGCTGGTGGTCAAGCAGCTGCAGAAGAAGATCGCCGTGATCCGCTAGGGACTTCGCACACATGATCTCCATCAAGAACGTGAGCAAGTGGTACGGCACCTTCCAGGTGCTCACCGACAACACCACCGAGGTGAAGAAGGGCGAGGTGGTGGTGGTGTGCGGGCCTTCCGGCAGCGGCAAGTCGACGCTCATCAAGACGGTGAACGGCCTGGAGCCGTTCCAGAAGGGGGAAATCCTCGTCGACGGCGTGTCCGTGGGCGACCCGAAGACCAACCTCTCCAAGCTGCGCTCGCGCATCGGCATGGTGTTCCAGAACTTCGAGCTCTTCCCGCACATGTCGGTCGAGAGGAACCTCACCCTTGCCCAGGTGAAGGTGCTCGGCCGCTCCGAGGAGGAGGCGCGCACCAAGGGGTTGAAGCTGCTCGACCGGGTGGGCCTCCTCGCGCACAAGGACAAGTTTCCCGGGCAGCTTTCCGGCGGCCAGCAGCAGCGCGTGGCGATCGCGCGTGCGCTGTCGATGGATCCCATCGCCATGCTGTTCGACGAGCCCACTTCTGCCCTCGATCCGGAGATGATCAACGAGGTGCTCGACGTGATGGTGGAGCTGGCCCACGAAGGCATGACCATGATGGTCGTGACCCACGAGATGGGATTCGCCAAGAAGGTCGCCCATCGCGTGATCTTCATGGATCGGGGCGCCATCATCGAGGACCTGCCGAAGGACGACTTCTTCGGCAAGCCCCGCAGCGAACGCGCCCAGCAGTTCCTATCGAAGATCCTCCATCACTGAACTGTGACGCAGTTCACAGAAATTGCTGGCACGGGGTGCTTTTCGGGGCTCTGTAGCTGTTTCCCGATACACTCCTTCGATCCAGCATCCGATATCTTGCGGAAATCATTGACGGATCGACCCTTTTTGCCGGAAACTCCTCGTCCATGAACCGCCTTACGGCCATCGGCCTGGCTTCCCTCGTCGCCTACGGAGTCCTGATAGCGGCGAAGTACACCGGCGTGGTTTCCGCGGCGCGGGAAGAGCGTGTCCCAGTCGCCGCCGCTCCCGTGGAACCTGCCCAGGGCACGGTGGTAGTGACGCCGCCGAATCCGCTTCCGCGCGCCACCACTTTCACGTCGTTTCCCGCGCCGGTTGCGCGCACGGAGGGAAACCGCGTGTCCGGCCTCGCGGCCGAGTTCCGCGCCGCCCGCGACCTGAAGGCATTCGCCGACGGCCTGTCGGCGCGTGGCGCCAACCTCACCGCCGACGAGCGCTACCACCTCGCCAAGGCGCTCGAGGAATGCCAGTTCACCACCTCGATCAACGAGGACCTCGCGACCTACAGCGCGAAGCAGAAGCGCCAGTTCATCGCCAGCCTGCCCACGGGCGACGCCCTGAACGAGAAGCGCATCGCCGCGTACGACGCGGTCGACAACACGCAGCGCTGCCTCGGCTTCCAGAATTCGAACCTCTCTCCCAAGGACGTGGAGGCGACGTATCGCGCCGCGGCCATGCAGGGCGATGCGCGCGCGCAGGCGCGCCTGGTCACCGCGGAGCTGAACAAGAACCTCGGCAAGAACCCGCAGACCGAGAACTCGCAGAACACCGCGAAGCCGGACGACTTTTCCATGCTGATCCAGCTGCTGGACAGCAAGAATCCCGAGGCGCTGCTCTACGTCGGCCAGTTCCTCGCGCAGAACGCCGTGACGCAGCAATTGCGCGTGGGGCCCAACGGTGAAGTGCCCGAGCCCTCCGCATTCCTGGGGGCGTTCTCGCTGGTGGCCTGCGATATCGGCCAGGACTGCTCGTCGCTGCATCGCGACCTGCAGCAGGCCTGCGCCTACGGCTCGTACTGCAACGCGCAGAGCTTCGAGGAGCTGTACCAGAACTTCCTCGCTTCGCCGTGGGCGTATTCGCAGGCGATGCGCTACCGGATCCTGATCCGCAGCGCCATCGACCAGCGCAACTACGCGCTCATCGGGCTCACGCCCAAGATCGCGAACCGCGACAAATCCCCGCAGTAAGCCGTCCCGTGCCGCCTAGGCGGCGAGCAGCGCCCCGACGTGCTCCACCACGCAGCGCCCGAGCGCCTGCGTGTTGTAGCCGCCTTCGAGCGTCGACACCACGCGGCCCCCGGCATGGCGCGCGGCGACCGCCAGCAGCTGCTCGGTCACCCAGCGATAGTCTTCATCGCCCAGCTTGAGGTAGGCGAGAGGGTCGTCGCGGTGCGCGTCGAATCCCGCCGACACGAACACCATCTGCGGCTTGTAGGCATCGAGCGCCGGCAGCCAGTCCCTCTCCACCGCGGCGCGGAATCCCTTGCCATCGGTCATCGCGGGCAATGGCGTGTTGATGATGTGGGCATTGCTCGAATCGGCGCCGCTGTACGGATAGTAGGGATGCTGGAACGTGGAGCACAGCATCACGCGCGGGTCGTCGTGGAATGCATCCTCGGTGCCGTTACCGTGGTGGACATCGAAGTCGAGCACCGCCACGCGCTCGAGTCCGTGGACCTCCAGCGCATGCGTGGCGCCGATCGCCACGTTGTTGAACATGCAGAAGCCCATCGGCCGCGCGCGCGTGGCATGGTGCCCCGGCGGGCGCACCGCGCAGAAAGCGTTTGCCACCTCGCCGCGCATCACCATGTCGGTCCCCTCCACCACCGCTCCGGCGGCGCGCAGCGCCGCGCCGAGGGACTTCGGATTCATCGAGGTGTCGGGATCGAGGTAGGCGTAGCCGCGTGGCGGTGCGGTCGAGAACACCAGCTCCACGTGCCCGGGCTCGTGCACGCGCTCCAGCTGCTCGCGCGTGGCAAGCGGCGCCTCGCGCAGCGCGAGCCGTCCGGCGAGCCCCGAGGCCTGCAGCGCCTGCATCACCGAGCGCAACCGTTCGGGCGACTCCGGGTGCCCATCGCCCATCTCGTGGAGGCCGCAATCGGGATGGGTCAGCAGCGCGGTGGCCATCGGCTCCTAGAAGCTGAAGCGCGTGATCGAGCGCGAGCCCGACATGGCGGGCAGGTTGTACGCCGGGTCGCTCGACGGCAGTCCCGCCGGCGGCGCGATGTTGTACGAGAACGTGCCGTTGGAAAAGCTGGAGAACGACAGCGTGAACGTGCCGACGTCGGTCACGGCGCGATTGGTCCCGCTCTGGAAATAAGGCGTCCCGTTCAGCACGTAAGCGCGCCCGGTGATGGTCGTGGGTGAGGTCCAGGTGCCGCCGGTCATCACGATCCAAAGCGGCTTGTGCTGCTGCGTCGCAGGCTCCGTTTCGCGCGGGTCGTAGGTGTACCAGGTGGCATACGCCTGCTGGTTGCCCAACTTGCTCTGCATGAAGCTGATACCCCAGCCGGACTCGTTGGGGTTCCACCACATGTCGGTGTAGTCGGCGTTGGGTGTGCTCTGCGCCACAGCGGAAAGCGCGCTGCAGAGGAATACTGCGGTGAGGAGGCTTCGGATCATGGGGTCTCGCTATTGTAGGGCGGTGGCCGGGAAACGCCGTGATATCCTCGTTTCCATACCTCCAATAAGACTCGTAACCCCCTGACGAGGTTCCCTTTTTGATGCTCCTAGACAGCCGGAACCGAGCCGTTGCGAGCCCCATCGAGGCGGTCGTGACCGCGGCTGGCCAGGTGATCCTCGGCAAGGAGCGGCAGATCCGGCTCGCGATGGCATGCATCCTCGCCCGCGGCCACTTGTTGATAGAAGATGTGCCGGGCGTGGGCAAGACCACGCTGTCGCACGCGCTCGCACGGCTCCTCGCGCTGGACTACCAGCGCATCCAGTTCACTTCCGACCTGTTGCCGGCGGACATCATCGGCGTTTCGATCTTCGACCGCGAGACCTCGACTTTCCGTTTCCACGCCGGCCCGATCTTCGCGCAGATCATCCTCGCCGACGAGATCAACCGCGCGAGCCCGAAGGCGCAGAGCGCGCTGCTGGAGGCGATGGAGGAGCACCAGGTCACCGCCGAGGGCGCGACGCGGCCGCTGCCCGAGCCGTTCTTCGTCATCGCCACGCAGAACCCCATGCACCAGGTGGGCACGTTCCCGTTGCCCGAGTCGCAGCTCGACCGGTTCCTCATGCGCATCAACCTGGGCTACCCCGATGCCAAGGCCGAGCGCGAGCTCCTGCGCGGTGCCGAGCGGCGCGACATGATCCAGCACCTCGCCCCGGCGATGACCGCGGCGCAGCTGGCCGACCTGCAGAAGGCGGTCCCGGCGATGCAGGTGTCCGACGCGCTGCTGGACTACGTGCAGCAGATCATCAACCACACGCGCCATTCGCCGCGCTTCACGCAGGGCTTGTCGCCGCGTGCCGGTGTCGCGATCCTTCGCGCCGCGCAGGCCTGGGCGTTGATGGAGGGGCGACGCCAGGTGCTGCCGGAGGACGTGCAGGCGATCCTTCCCGCCGTCGTGGGGCATCGACTGCACGGCAATGCCGACGCCGTGAAGGGAAGCTTCGACGCGGCGAAGGAGTTGATCGGCGGCGTGCCGATCCCCTAGGAGCGCGGTTGCTCGCCCACCTGCGGCAGTCCATCTCCGACTGGATCTTCAGGGCGGCGGTGCCGGAGATTCCCCCGGTCACGCTCGTCCAGCGGCGCATCTTCATCCTGCCCACGCGCCAGGGATACTTCTTCGCCTTCACGCTCGCGGTGCTGCTGGTCGCTTCGATCCAGTACCAGCTCTCGCTCGGCTTCCTGCTCACCTTCCTGCTGGGCGCCATGGCGGGCGTCGCGATGCTGCACACGTGGCGCAACCTCGCCCACCTGCGCCTGAGGCCGGGGCGCTGCGACGCGGTGTTCGCCGGCGAGACCGCGCATTTCTCCATCACCATCGAGACGCCGACGCGCACGCGCTTCTCCATCGGCGTGCGGCGGCGTGACGAGCAAGCCGTGTTCGACGACGTGGCCGCAGGCGAAATCGCCGCCATCCACCTGCCGGTGGTCGCACCGCGCCGCGGCCTCGAGCGTTGCGGGCGCCTGGAGGTGTACACGCGCTACCCGGTCGGGCTCTTCCACGCGTGGTCGTACGTGGATTTCGACCTGGGGATCCTCGTCTATCCGCGTCCCGACACCGCCGCGGGCGCGCCCCCCACGCACTCGCGCGGCTCCGCGGAGGAAGGCATCCCCGTCGCGGGCGACGAGGAGTTCAACATGCTGCGCGCCTATCGCGCCGGCGATGCGCCGAAGCTGATCGCCTGGAAGGCGCTCGCCCGCGAGCAGGGCCTGCTCACCAAGGAGTTCAGCGCGATGGCTTCGAGCGAGCTGTGGCTCGAGTGGGACGAGGCCCGCGCGCCGGATCCCGAGGGCCGGCTCTCGATCCTGTGCCACTGGATCCTGCAGGCCGAGCGCTTCGGGCAAGGCTACGGCCTGCGCATCCCGGGGAAGGTGATCCCGCCCGGACGCGGCGACGCGCATCGCACGCGCTGCCTGGAGACGCTCGCGCTGTTCGAGGCGCCGCGATGAGAAAGCCGTATTCCCCGCACCTCGACGTGCGCAACGTGATGTGGCTGCTCGCGGCGATGACCGTCGTCGTCCTGCCGCACCTCATGCGCTTGCCGAACTGGATCGGGTTCTTCTTCACGGTGGTGCTCGGCTGGCGCGCCTGGATCGCCTGGTATGCGCTCCGCGGCCCGCCGCGCCTCATCATGTGGTCGATCACTATCGCGGCCGCCATCGGCACCTTCCTCACCCACGGCACGGTGACGGGGCGCGAGGGTGCGGTCACGCTGCTGATCGTGATGGCGGCATTGAAGCTGCTCGAGATGCGCAACGAGCGCGACGTGGTCCTGTGCGTCTACCTCGGCTTCTTCCTCGTCATCACCAACTTCCTCTTCTCGCAGTCGATCCCGATGGGGATCTACATGCTCGCGTGCGTGTGGATCTTCGTGGCCACGCTGGTGGGGTTCAACCATGCGGGGCGCTCACCCTCGCTCGGCGAGCGCGCGCGCCCCGCCGCGGCGCTGGTGCTGCAGGCGCTCCCGCTGATGGCCGCTTTCTTCCTGATTTTCCCGCGCGTGCAGGGTCCGCTGTGGGCCCGGCCCGACGAGTCGCGCAGCGGCGTCTCGGGGCTTTCGGACACGATGCAGCCGGGGACCATCGCCAACCTGATCAAGTCCGACGCGGTGGTCTTCCGGGTGCAGTTCGAGGATCGCATCCCGCCTTACCAGACCCTCTACTGGCGCGGCCCGGTGCTGGTGAACTTCGACGGCGGCACCTGGCGCCGCAACGAGTTCGACCCGTTCATCGAGCCGAGGTATGAAAGGGGCGAAGCGCCCACGAGCTACACCGTGACGCTCGAAAGCAGCGGCGGCAAGAACTGGCTCTTCGCGCTCGACGTGCCCGGCACGCTTCCCTATGGCGCGCGGCTGCGCTCGGACCTGCAGCTGCTGTCGCTGCGGCAGCTGAACGAGCGCTTCCGCTACGACATGGTGTCGTACCTCGACTTCCGCTACGGCCGGGAGCCCACCGGCATCTCGCTACGCACCGCCGCGCGTTTCGATCCGCAACGCAACCCGCGCACCGTGGCCCTTGGACGGCAGTGGGCGGCGGAGGGCGGCGATCCGCAGGCGGTGATCGCCAAGGCAGTGCAGCTCTTCAACCGCGAGTTCAAGTACACGCTGGAGCCGCCCACGCTCGACACCGAGAGCCCCTACGACGATTTCCTCTTCAACGCGAAGCAGGGGTTCTGCGAGCACTACGCGGGATCGTTCACGCTGCTCATGCGCGCGGCCGGCATTCCCGCGCGCGTGGTGACGGGCTACCAGGGCGGTGAGTTCAACCCCATCAACAACGAGCTGATCGTGCGCCAGGCCGATGCGCATGCGTGGTCCGAGGTGTGGATGGCAGACCGCGGCTGGGTTCGCATCGATCCCACGGGCGTGGTTTCGCCGGTGCGCCTCGAGGGCGGCGTGAACGCGGCGCTCGGCCCCATCGGCGTCATCCCGTCCCTCATCGCCGCGGACCATTTCAGGCTGCTCTCGACCATGCGCTACGCATGGCACGCCATGAACAGCCACTGGGACCAATGGATCGTGAACTACAACCTCGACCGCCAGCGGCAGTTCTTCTCGCAGCTGGGCTTCCCCACGATCGACTGGCGCATCCTCGGCTTCTGGCTCGTGGTTGCGACCTTCGCCCTTGGCGGAGTGGTGACGCTGGGGCTGCTGGTACGCGACCGGCCGCCGCGCCGCGAGGCCACGGTGGTCGCGTGGGGGCGGTTCTGCGGCAAGCTCGCCCTGGCGGGGCTGCAGCGCGCGCCGCACGAGGGCCCCCTGGATTTCCTCGCGCGCATCCGCGCCACGCGCCCGGGGCTCGTCGCGGAAGTCGAGGAGATCATCGCTCTCTACGTCGAGGCGCGTTACGGCCCCGGCGTCAGCCGCGAGGAGCAGCGCCGGCTCGCCCGCCTGGTGCGTGAATTCAAGGCGGGCTGATCGCCGCTACTTCGAGGGCAGGACCTTCGCGGGATCCACCGGCTTGCCCTGGCGGCGCACCTCGAAGTGCAGCTTGACCTGGTCGGTATCGGAGGCGCCCATCTCGGCGATCTTCTGGCCCTTGCGCACGTCCTGCTGCTCCTTCACGACGAGGTTGTCGTTGTGCGCGTACGCCGAAAGCCAGGTGTTGTTGTGCTTGATGATGACCAGCTTGCCGTACCCGCGCAGCCCGGCGCCCGCATAGACGACACGGCCGGCAGCCGCGGCGACGACAGGCGCGCCCTTGCGCCCGCCGATATCCACGCCCTTCGACGCCTCGCTGAAGGGTGCCAACAGCTTGCCCTTGACCGGCCACATCCAGTCCACATCCTCACGATCGGTGCCGGCGGGCTTCTCCGCTTCCGGCGGCGGCGCTGGCGCGGGTGCAGCGGGGACAGGCGGCTGCGAAGGCGCTGGCGGCATCGGCACGTTCTCGGGCGCCGGAGATGGGGCACCGGCCTCGGGCGAGGAAAGCTGCGCCAGCGCGCGCTCCGAGAACGGCACTTTCTGGCCGCGCGGCTCCACCTTGAGCGCCGGGGTATTGGCCAGCGGCCGCGCCTCGATGGGCGGTCCGGCGGTGGCGAGCGGCGTCGCGGTCGGCGCTGCGATCGGCAGAGCGATCGGGCGGGTGCCGAGCGGAGCCGCCACCACGAGCACCTGCCCGGTCGTGAGCACGTTGGGATTGGTGATGTTGTTCCAAGCGGCGAGCTCGCGATAATCGAGGCCGTACTGCAGCGCGATGCCCACCATGGTCTCGCCGCGCTTCACCACGTGGGTCGGCAGGGGCTTCTCGACGGGCGGCTCGGGCGCCTTCACCACCTCGGGCGCGGGCGGCTGTGGCGCCAATCGATCTTCGACGGGCGCGGGCCGGCGGGCCGCGCAGGCCGCCATGAGCAGCGCCAGCAGGACGCACGCGGCGCGGCGCATCATGCGAGCCCCGGCAGCAGCGGCACGAATCGCACCGCGGCCCTGCGCTGCTCGACGAAACCGCTTTCCTTGCGGTCCACCACGAAGAGCCACTGGTCGTCGGTGCCGACCGGCAGCACCATGCGCCCGCCGACCGCGAGCTGCTGCTTCAGCGCGTCGGGGACATGCGTCGCCGACGCCGCCATGAGGATGCCGTCGTAGGGGCCGCCCTCGGGATAGCCGGCATGCCCGTCGGCGTGCTTGTAGCGAATGTTGTAGAAACGCAGGTCGCGCAGGTGTCGGCGCGCCTTGTCCATCAGCGGCGCGATGCGCTCCAGCGTGTAGACCTCCTTCACCAGCTTGCCGAGGACGGCGGTCTGGTAGCCGCAGCCGGTGCCGACCTCGAGGACCTTCGCCATGGGCTTCACCTCGAGCAGGAGCTGCGTCATCAGTGCCACGATCGCGGGACTGGAAATCGTCTGGCCGTGGCCGATGGGAAGCGCCACGTCCTCGTACGCGCGCGAGGCGATGCCCTCGTCGATGAACAGGTGCCGCGGGATCTCCGCCATGGCGCCCAGCACGCGCTCGTCGCTGATGCCCTCGCGGCGCAGGTTCTCCACCATGCGCAGCCGCGTGCGCTCGGAGGTCATCCCGATTCCAGCGAGCGCGTGGACGTTCTTGGGCTCCTCGCGCGCGCTCATTTCTTCAGCCAGCCCGCGACCAGCGGGATCTGGTCGCCGTGGGTGAGGTCGACCTGCAACGGGGTGACCGAGACCGCCCCGCGCTCGAGCGCGTTGAAATCGGTGCCGGGACCCGCCTCGCGCGCAGCGCCCGCGGGGCCGACCCAGTAGACCGTCTCGCCGCGCGGGTTCTTGCCGGCCACCACCGGTTGCGCCTTGTGGCGCCGGCCGAGGCGCGTGACCTCCATGCCCTTCAACGCTTCGTAGGGAACATCAGGCACGTTCACGTTCAGCAGCACCGG
>DATLEL010000462.1:0-5337 GCA_035525255.1 Usitatibacter sp. | reverse complement strand
GCAGGCGAATGCGTTCGCTGCCTGCACGAAGCCCTCCGCGTCGCGCGCGAGGAACAGGAGCTCGAGGTGCGCCAGGCGCAGCGGCGATTCGTGCGGGGCTTCCTCGATGGCGAGCTGCAGCAGCTCGAGCGCGGTATCGATATCGTCTTCCTCGAAGTAGAGTCGCGCGGCCTTCACCACCCGCGCGGCGGATTCGAGGTCGGCGCCGCTGCGTGCCACGCCGGGAAAGCGCGCGCTGATGTAGCGGTCGCGGATCTTGCGGCGGCGCGGCTCGAGGAGGCGCGGATCCTCGCCGCCATCGTTGGCGGCGCTGGCGTGCGCGGGCGCGGCGGCAAGCCGCGAGCGGTCTCCATCCCATTCGATGATCGGCAGGTCGGGGGCCACGCGCACGGCGGCGAGCAGCCGGCCCACGTCCACACCGTTGGCGTCGACCTGCGGCGCTTCGACGGCTTTCGGATACGTTCCCGCTCCTCGCATGCGCTCAAAGCTCGGCTCCACTTTCTCAGGCTTGCGCTGGCCGCCGAAGGCCGGGATTCCGAGGAAGGTGGCGGGGCTGAATCGCAGGATCGAGGACATGGCTTCTCCTTCGGCGGACGCGCCGCCGCTTGGTACGGGTAGGTATCGGGGTCTAGCGGACCAGGGATTGCGCCGCGATCGCCTGTGTTGCGACGAACAATGCGATCGCCAACGAGGCGGCCATCAGCATCAGTCCGTACCGGTTGAGCGCGCTTTGCTGGTCCATTCGGATCTCCTTAGTCTTGTGGACCACTATCTCGCTTAAATCAGCGGGTCGCAGTCAGTCGTTTCCTAGAAGGTCGAGGTTGTCGTCCGAGGCGCGCGTCGTCATTCGCCGACACCGCGGACTATGAATATGAAATTCTCGTGACACGGATAGTCCGCGTGGCGCATGGGACAATCCCCCCATGAATGCGTTGATCGTCGCGACCATCGGAGGCGGATTGCTGGTGGACCAGCACTGGGCGCGCTTCGGCCAGTGGGCCGTTTCCGCCCTTGCATGGGTGCTCCTCGCGCTCTTGTGGAAGCGCTCGGCGGCGCACGAGCGCAGGGCGCTCGCGGCCTGCCTGGTCTTCGCGACCGCGGGCGAGGTGTTCCTCTCGCTGGTGTGGGGACTCTATGAATACCGGCTCGGCAACATCCCGCTCTTCGTGCCGCCGGGGCACGTGCTGCTCTTCTACCTGGGGATGCGGATCGCGGAGCGCATCCCCGATCGCGGCGTGACGTGGATCGTGCTGCTCGCGGCGCCGCTGGTAGCGTCGTTCGCCTGGAATGGCCGCGACACGCTGGGCCCGCTCCTCTTCGCGCTGTTCCTTGCGTGCCTGGCGATCTCATCCTCGCGCAAGCTTTACGCCACCATGTTCGTGCTGTCGCTGGCGATGGAGCTCTACGGGACCTGGCTCGGCAACTGGACCTGGTCGGGGCAAGTGCCCTGGCTCGGGCTCACCGCGGACAACCCGCCGCTCGCGGCGGGCGCCTTCTATTGCGTGCTCGACCTGTTGGTGGTCGGCGTGGCGAGGCCCGGATCGAACGCGAGGATCGACTCGACCCACGCGGCCACCTGGAGCGCGCGCTCGTCGTCGCGATAGGCGCCGACCACCTGCGTGCCGAGCGGCATGCCACGCGGCCCGCGCCCCGAGGGAATCGTCACCGCCGGCAGCCCCGTCTGCGTCCATAGCGAGCAGAACGTCGCATCGCCCGTGCTTGCCAGGCCCTGCGGCGCTTCACCCGCGGCGGGAATGGTGACGATCGCGTCGAAGCGCTCGAACGTCGCCTCGAACCAGCGGCGATAGTTCTCGCGCTTCTCCTTCGCGCGCGCGTACTGCTCGGGCGTGGTGCGATGCCCGCGGTCGAGGAGCTCGATCAGCGGCGGCGACAGGCGGATGCGGTGGCGCGACTCGATGGAGGCGAAGCTCTTCACCGCGTCCACGCTCATGATGACCATCACGTTGTCCCACGCGTCATCGAAAAGATGCGGCAGGTTCACGTCCTTCACTCCGGCGCCGGCGGCCCCGAGGCTCGCGACGACGGTCTCGAAATGGGTGCGCTGCGCCTCGGTGGCGAGGCTCCACTTGGGGGTGCGTACGACGCCGATCCGTGGCGGCTGTGCGAGCGGTTCGAGCGGCACGCGCAGCAGGTGCACCGGACCGCGCACCGCGGTCGCTTCGTCGCGCGCGTCCTGCCCCATGAGGCAGGCGCCGAACCACGCGGCATCGGTGACCGAGCGCGCGAACACGCCGACGGTATCGAGCGACGCGCTGAAAGGATGGATGCCGGTGCGCGAGATGGCCCCGAAGCTGGGCTTGTATCCCACCACGCCGCAGAAAGCCGCCGGGCGGATCACCGATCCCAGCGTCTGCGTCCCGATCGCGACCGGCACGAATCCCGCGGCGACTGCCGCCGCCGAGCCGCTCGAGGAACCGCCCGGCGTGTGCGCGGGATTCCACGGATTGCGCGTCTTGCCGGGGGTGCGGTAGGCGAATTCGGTGGTGACGGTCTTGCCCATGACCAGGCCGCCCAGCGCTTCGAGCCGGCGCACCACCCACGCGGAATGGCTCGGCACGTTGTTGAAGAAGATGCGCGAGCCCATGCGCGTCGGGATGCCGCGCGTATTGATGATGTCCTTCACGCCGACCGGAATGCCATAGAGGGGCAAGTCGGCCAGGATGCCGCCGGCGCGCTCTTCCGCATCGGCCATGGCGCGTTGCGCGTCGAACCACTCCCAGGCCTGGACCACGGGCTCCACCGCGGCCACGCGGGCCGAGCACGATGCGACGTAGTCCTGGACAGTGGCGCGGCCTTCGCGATACGCGCGCAGGGCCTCGGTGAGCCCGAGCGGAAAAAGATCCATTTTTTGGAGTTTTAAAGGCAAAACAGCGGTTTGGACCGCCATTTTGCCGGTCCGGCGAGGGGATTGCTAGCTCAGCGCCGCTTTCAGCGCGTTCACGCCCGCCAAGGCGACGATCTCGTCGTCGGATGCCTTGACGCCGGAAACCCCAACCGCGCCAAGGACTTGACCCTCGATCTCGACCGGCACGCCGCCCTGCAGCAAGGCCATTCCCTGGGCGATCGAAAGGAAGGCGAAACGGCCCCCGTTGGTCGATTCCTCCAGCAGGCGGGTGGGTCTTTTCCATGCCACGGCGGCGCGGGCCTTGGCGGTCGCGGTGTCGATGCTGGACCACTGCGCGCCGTCCAGGCGCTGCACCAGGATGGCGTGGCCGCCCTCGTCCACGACCGAGATCACGACCTTCCAGCCGTTGCGCCGGGCCTCCTCCTCGCACGCGGACATTGCGACGCGCGCTGCTTCCAGCGTGAGCGATTTGCGGGAGGGGAGCACGAGGGCCATGGGGACGGATCATATCGCACGCCCTCGCGCTGCCGCTCCTCGAAACGCTCCAAGACGTGGAAGAGGTCGTGGCATAGCGCGAGGACCTCGAGCCCCAAGGGCGAAGCTTCGACGCGGCGTTCGCGGATGACTGTGAGGGGACCACCCAGGGTCTCCGACAGCTTGCGCAGCATGCAGGAGACCGTCGGCTGCGCGAGCGAAAGCTCCTCGGCGGCGCGCGTGACGCTACCGAGGCGCACGCACGCCTCGAACGCGATCATCTGGGGAAGGAAGCCGTGCCGGAAAAATCGCCGCAACGGGATGCGCGCCATGAGAGCTCCTCGAAAGTTCGTCTGCCAAAGGTCTGGCTAACGAACCGGCCGAGGGCCGGAGCGCCGGTGGCGCCGGGGCGATGCGATGCCCGTATTGACGACGCGACCGTGAAAGCTACTCCCCTTTGAGGGAAGGTCCCGCGGTCAGCGGAACCAGCACCCATTTTATCGCAGCCGGGCGATGGCGGCATTGCTACTCGCAATGCGCATTGCAAGCCTGCATCGCGCTATCCGATGTTTGCATCCCGCGCGCGCGCGGCGCGGGAAGAATGGAGAGCGAGACAAGGAGAACTCGATGGAGATGCTGGATCCGCAATTCATGTCGGCGCTGCTGGCGATCGTCGTGATCGACCTGGCACTCGCCGGGGACAACGCCATCGTAATCGCGCTCGCCGCGCGCAACCTGCCGGCGGCGCAGCGGCGGCTCGCGATCCTGTGGGGCACCGTGGGCGCCATCATCGTGCGCTGTGCCATGACGCTGGCGGTGGTGTGGCTTCTCGGCATCCCCGGCCTCATGGCCGCGGGCGGTGCGGTGCTGGTATGGATCGCCTACAAGCTCGCGCAGCCGCAGGCCGAAGCCGGCAGTCACGCGGTGCGGGCGGCGGCGGGATTCTGGGGCGCGATGCAGACCATCGTGATCGCCGATGCGGCGATGGGACTCGACAATGTGCTCGCGGTCGCGGGTGCCGCCCACGGCTCGTTCGCACTGGTGGTCACCGGGCTGGTGATCAGCATCCCGATCGTGATCTGGGGCTCGACGATGATCCTCAAGTGGGTCGAGCGCTATCCGTGGATCGTGCACATCGGCGTCGCGGTGCTCGCCTGGACCGCGGCCAAGATGATCACGGGGGAGCCCGCGCTCGCTGGTTTCTTCGCCGCGCGTCCGGCCGCTTCCATCGCGGTATACGCCGCCGTGATCGGCGGCGTGATGGGCGCGGGCCTGCTCGCTTCCCGGCGCCGCGCGGCCGCCGCCGCATGACCGCATCACTTCAACTCTAGGAGACGGCCATGAAATCAGTCCTCGTCCCGATCGACGCCACGTCCCGCAGCCTCGACGTGCTGCGTGCCACCGTACGCGAAGGCGCGGGCGCCATCGAGCGCATCGAGCTCCTCAGCGTGCAGCCGCTCTTCAATCGCCACATCTCGCGTTGGATATCGCGCGGCGTTCGCGACCAGTGGCGCGCGGAGCGCGCAGCCGCCGCACTGGAGCCCGCGAAACGCATCGTGGAAGCCGCGGGAATCCCTTACCGCACCCACGTCGCCACCGGGCCGGCGCCTGCCGCGATCGCCGCTACCGCTCGCAACCTGCGATGCGACGAGATCGCGCAGGGCGCTTATGGGGCCGTGAAACCTCGCTCCAGGAAGGCCTTGCGCCCTTCGGTGCTCACGAGGTAGTCGAGCAGGGCTTGCGCTTCGCGCGGGTTGCGGGCGCTTTTCATGACCGCGCCGGTATAGACGGTGTTCTTCTGCAGCTCGGGCGGCAGGGGGCCGACGATGGTGACGCCGGCCACGGGCAGCATCTCCGTGATCTGGTGGAACGCGATCTCCACCTCGCCGCGCGCGACTTTCTCGGCGATGAAGCCGCCCTCGCCCAGCGTCGCCTTGGCGCGCACCGCGTCGCGCATGCCGAGCCTGGGCAGCACCGTCTCGTCGAAGTGCTTGCCG
>DATLEL010000460.1:0-4940 GCA_035525255.1 Usitatibacter sp. | reverse complement strand
GCGGTGGCGCCGCCGTCGACGCGCAGCTCGGCGAGCGCGATGCCGGAATCCGCGCTCATCGCCTCGATCAGCTCCGCGCTCTGGAACGCGATCGCCTCGAGCGTGGCGCGCGCGAGGTGCGCCCGCGTGCTGCCGCGCGTGATGCCGGCGATGGTGCCGCGTGCGTGCGGGTCCCAGTAGGGCGCGCCGAGCCCCGAGAGTGCCGGCACGAAGAGGACACCGCCGCTGTCGGGCACCGTCGCGGCGAGCGTGTCGACATCGCTCGCGCGGGCGATGATGCCGAGGCCGTCACGCAGCCACTGGATCGCGGCGCCCGCGATGAAGACGCTGCCCTCGAGGGCGTACGCAGTTCGGCCCTCGCGTTTCCAAGCGACCGTCGACAGCAGGCGATGGCGGGAAGCGGCCGCCCGCTCGCCGGTGTTCATCAACAGGAAGCAACCGGTCCCGTAGGTGTTCTTCGCCATGCCCGGCCGGTGGCAGGCCTGCCCGAATAGCGCCGCCTGCTGGTCGCCGGCGATCCCGGCGATGGGGATGCCGTCCGGAAGTCCTTCGCACGCCGTGGTGGCGATGACCCCCGAAGAAGGAACCACGCGGGGCAGCATCTCGCGCGGGATGTCGAGCAAAGCCAGCAGCTCATCGTCCCAGTCGAGCGCGTGGATATCGAAGAGCAGCGTGCGCGATGCGTTGGAGACGTCGGTCGCGTGCACGCGTCCGCCCGAGAGCTGCCACAGGAGCCACGAATCGATGGTGCCGAAGGCGAGCTCGCCGCGGCGTGCGCGATCGCGCGCACCGGAGACGTTGTCCAGCAGCCATGCGAGCTTGGTCCCGGAAAAATAGGCGTCGAGCAGGAGGCCGGTTTTGCGAGTGAAGAGGGCCTCGTGGCCCGCCTGTCGCAGAGCGTCACATCGCGACGCGGTGCGTCGGTCCTGCCAGACGATCGCGGGCGCTACGGGGCGGCCGGTGGCGCGGTCCCACACAACGGTGGTCTCGCGCTGGTTGGTGATCCCGATCGCGGCGACCTCGCCCGCGGCGAGCCCCGCCTTGGCCAGGGCTTGTGCGGCCACGTCGCGTTGGGTGCGCCAGATCTCGTCCGCGTCGTGCTCCACCCATCCCGGCTGCGGGAAAATCTGGCGGAATTCTTGCTGCGCAGTAGCGAGGATCGCGCCATCGTGCCCGAACGCGATGGCGCGCGAGCTCGTGGTGCCCTGGTCGAGAGCGAGGATCGCCTTCAATTGCAATGCGGGCAAGGGGCTGAAGTCTTTGGTTTTTTTGGCGATGATACGTTAAGATTCCCCTCGTAGCCGCCGGTATCAGGGCCGCGGCTTGGGAGAGAAACCGTGGGACTACTGGACGACCTAAAGAAACAGGCCGACGCGCTCAAGGCGAACGAAGTCGACCGGACGGAGAGCATGCGCTCGACGGCGGTGGCCGTCGACCATTCGCTGCGCCGTTCCTTCCTCTACCTGAACGACCTCGGCAAGCAGCTGAACGTCGTGCAGATGCCCAGCCCCTTCCGGTTCGACCTCCCCACCGTGGGCCCCATCGAGGGCCTGGTGATCAAGGATTTCTTCTGCGATTTCCGCTCGAAGCACTTCATCGACAAGGACTACTACGGCGAGGTTCACGTGGCTTATCGCTGCGCCTCGGACAACATCCTCACCGTGAAGAAGGGCCCGGACGACATGGAGAAGTTCCGTGACGTGCTGTGGCAGTCGAACATCGAGCACAAGAGCGAGCAGTTCCGGAACGAGCGCAAGGTGATCACGCACGAGGTCTTCAAGGTGAAGTGCGACTTCCGCGTGCAGGGCAAGATAGAGGGCGACCACGAGTCGGGCAAGCTCAAGATCGTCACCAAGAACGTCAACGGCTTCTCGGTGGACCTCTTCAACCTCCTCGGCCAGGAAATGAACGAGCAGGGCGTGGAGGAATTCGCCAAGTTCTTCATCGGCCGCCCGAACAAGTGGGAAGACGTGGTGAAGCGATCGGTGCTGAACAACCGGCCCGCGGCGGCGCCGCCCAAGCCGCGCACCGAGCCGCAGTACGTCGTCCACGCCGCTCCCGCGGCGCAGGCCGAGGAGAAGCGCGGCCTGCTGGGGTCGATCAGCTCCTTCATCAAGAAGAAGGACTAGCTCCCCCGCCTCCCGGTCGTTGTAAGATGGCCTCGCTTCGCCATACTTAAAATCGACGGTACCGAGGAGATCCCATGACCCGCAATACCCTGCTGGCGGCGCTCGCCATCGCATTCTCGACGGCGGTCCAGGCGCAGACCGAAATCCAATGGTGGCACTCGATGGGCGGCGCGCTCGGCGACAAGGTGAACGAGCTCGCCAACAAGTTCAACGACAGCCAGAAGGATTACAAGGTGGTCCCGAGCTTCAAGGGCACCTATCCCGAATCCATGACCGCCGCGATCGCGGCCTTCCGCGCGGGTAACGCCCCCCACATCCTGCAGGTGTTCGAGGTCGGCACCGCCACGATGATGTCGGCCAAGGGCGCGATCGTCCCCGTCTACAAGCTGATGAAGGACGCCGACGAGCCCTTCAATTCCAAGGCGTACCTCGGGCCCGTTTCCGGGTACTACACCGACCCCAAGGGCCAGATGCTGTCGTTCCCCTTCAACAGCTCGACCGTGGTCCTCTACGTGAACAAGGACGCGTTCAAGAAGGCGGGGCTCGATCCCAACAAGGCGCCGAAGACGTGGAAGGATGTCGTCGCGGCTTCGGAGAAGCTCAAGGCCTCCGGGCAGGCGTGCGCGTACACCACCTCGTGGCCCTCATGGGTGCACGTGGAGAACATGTCCGCGTGGCACAACGTGCCCATCGGCACGAAGGAAAACGGCATGGCGGGGACCGATACCGAGTTCCGCATCAATTCGCCGCTGCACGTGAAGCACTGGTCGATGGTGAGCGACCTCGCCAAGCGCGGCATGTTCAGCTATGCCGGGCGCACCAACCAGGGCGGCGCCAAGTTCAGCAGCGGCGAGTGCGCGATGTTGACGGAGAGCACCGGCGCCCAGGCCAATATCCGCCGCGAGGCCAAGTTCGAGTGGTCGGTGAACCCGATGCCGTACTGGGATGACGTCGCCGGCGCGCCGCAGAACGCCATCATCGGCGGGGCTTCGCTCTGGGTCATGTCGGGCAAGACCAACAACGCGTACAAGGGCGTGGCGAAGTTCTTCGCGTTCCTGTCGCGCCCCGAGGTGCAGATGGATTGGCATACCTCGACCGGTTATGTGCCGATCACCATCGCCGCGTACGAGATGACCAAGAAGGCGGGCTTCTACGACAAGAACCCGGGCGCGGAAGTGGCGATCAAGGAGCTGATGAACAAGCCGCCGACATCCAACTCGAAGGGCCTGCGCTTCGGCAACTTCGTGCAGGGGCGCTCGGTGATCGAGGAGGAGTTCGAGGCGATGGTGTCCGGCAAGAAGGACGCGAAGACCGCCCTCGACGACGCGGTGCGGCGCGGCAACGAAGTGCTGCGCAAGTTCGAGTCGTCCAACAAGAGCTGATGGCCGCGCGGGGGCGCTCGCGCCCCCGCCGTCCCGCCCGTCATGGAAAAGCGCGTCGTCTTCGACTCGAAGTGGCTGCCCTACGCGCTGCTCGCGCCGCAGATCGCGATCACCATCATCTTCTTCTTCTGGCCGGCGGCGCAGGCGGTCTGGTATTCGTTCCTGGTGCAGGACCCCTTCGGGCAATCGGTCAACTTCGTCTGGTTCGAGAACTACAAGGACCTCTTCCGCAATAACGAGTACCTCGAGTCCTTCAAGGTCACGGCTATCTTCAGCGTGCTGGTGGCGGGCTCCGGGATCGTGATCTCGCTCATCCTCGCCACCATGGCCGACCGGGTGATCCGCGGCGCGCTGGGATACAAGACGCTCCTCATCTGGCCCTACGCGGTGGCGCCGGCGGTCGCAGGCGTGCTGTGGGCGTTCATCTTCTCGCCCTCGCTCGGCATCGTCACCTACTACCTCAAGCGTGCCGGCATCGACTGGAACTGGCTCGTGAACAGCGAGCAGGCGATGGCGCTCATCGTCGTCGCCTCCACGTGGAAGCAGATCAGCTACAACTTCCTCTTCTTCCTCGCCGGCCTGCAGTCGATCCCGCGCTCCCTGCTCGAGGCCGCGGCCATCGACGGCGCGACGCCGTTCCGCCGCTTCTGGACCATCGTCTTCCCGCTGCTGTCGCCCACGACGTTCTTCCTGCTGGTGATCAACATCGTCTACGCGTTCTTCGACACGTTCGGCGTGATCGACGCGACGACGCAAGGCGGCCCCGCGACGTCCACGCAGATCCTGGTCTACAAGGTCTATTACGACGGGGTGAAGGCCGCGGACCTCGGAGGCTCCGCCGCGCAGTCGGTGATCCTGATGTTCATCGTCATCACGCTCACGGTGGTGCAGTTCCGCTTCGTCGAGAAGAAAGTGCAGTACTGACATGGTCGAAAATCGCCCCTGGCTGGACTTCCTCGCCCACGCGATCCTGATCTTCGGGGTGGTGCTGGTCGCGTTCCCGCTCTATGTGACCTTTGTCGCCTCGACGCTCACCTACGAGCAGATCACCAGCGTCCCGATGCGCATGCTGCCCGGCGACCAACTGGTGCAGAACTACTCGCAGGTGCTCGCGGAGGGCTCGACCAAGGGTTCGGCGGCACCGGTGTCCACGATGCTGGTGAACAGCTTCGTGATGGCGATCATGGTCGCGATGGGCAAGATCGCGATCTCGATCCTGTCGGCCTTCGCGATCGTCTACTTCCGCTTCCCGCTGCGGAATTTCTTCTTCTGGATGATCTTCGTCACGCTGATGCTGCCGATCGAGGTGCGCATCATCCCGACCTTCAAGGTGGCGTCCGACCTGGGGCTGCTCGATTCGTACGCGGGATTGAGCCTGCCGCTCATCGCCTCGGCGACGGCGACCTTCCTGCTGCGGCAGTTCTTCTTC
>DATLEL010000452.1:0-4273 GCA_035525255.1 Usitatibacter sp. | reverse complement strand
CGCCGGGACCCATTTCACCAAGGCGGGTAGCCGGGCGGCGATCAACACGTCGCCGGAGCCGGTCTCCAACTGGGCGGCGTCCTTCACGGAAGATGCGATGGTGCTCGGCGGCATCTGGTTCGCGTTCCAGCATCCCGTCGTGTTCCTCGTGCTGCTTGCCTTGTTCCTGCTGCTGATGGCGTGGCTGCTGCCCAAGCTGTGGCGCGGCATCCGCGCGGTCATGCGCCGGCTCTCGGAGCCTCGCCCCGCGCCTGGGTAGACGGTACGGTAGCGCACGGACGCGCGCGAGGGGCGGCCCCACACTGGGCCTCCCACAAACGCAGCCGTCCATGTCCGCAACCTCGTCCATCGCCCGCCACAACAAGCTCCTGTCGCACCTGCCGAAGGCGGAATGCGAGCGTTTCGTCGCGAACTGCGAGGCCGTTGAGCTGCCGTTCGGCCAAGTGCTCGCAACGCGGGGCACGGCCTTGAGCCACGCCTACTTTCCCACCGACTGCTTCGTGTCGCTCATCGCCACCGTGGAGGGCGGGGACCTCGAGGTCGGCATGGCGGGGAGCGAGGGCATGGTGGGGATCTCCCTCGGGCTGGGCATCGAGGACTCGGGCGTGCGCGCCATGGTGCAGGGCCCCGGCCGCGCATTGCGAATGGACGCGGGCGCGTTCCGCACGGAGCTCGACAAGAGTCCCTCGCTGCGCCGGCAGATTGGGCGTTACGCACACATCGTCATGAGCCAGTTCGCGCAGACGGCCGGCTGCAACCGTTACCACGTGGTCGAGCAGCGCCTCGCCCGCTGGCTGCTGATGACGGCGGATCGCGCGCACGCCGAGCACTTCGACATCACCCATGAGTTCCTTGCGACCATGCTGGGCGTGCGGCGCGTGGGGGTAACCAACTCGGCAGGCGAGCTCCAGTCGCAGGAGCTGATCCGCTATGCGCGCGGTCACTTGCGCATCCTCGACCGCAAGGGCCTCGAGCGCGTCGCCTGCTCCTGCTACAAGGCCGACCTCGCGCTGTATGACCGCGCCTGGAACTAGCTAGGCGGCGTCGCGCACCAGCGTCACCGGTACCCAGCCCTCGTGGATCCCGTGGCAGGCCACGAGCGCATCCTCGAACGGAAGCAGCGGGGGTACCTCCACCCGGCACTTGTCGCGCGCGTACGGACAACGCGGATTGAAGGTGCAGCCGTCCGGGGGATTGAGCGGGTTGGGCACTTCGCCCGCGACCGGCGTCCTCGCCTTGCCGGACATGGTGATGTCGGGAATGGCGCTTTCCAGCATCCGCGTATAGGGATGCAGCGGCCGCGCGAAGAGGCTCCTCGTCGGCGCGATCTCCACGATCCGCCCGAGGTACATCACGCCGACGCGATTGGAGATGTGCGACACCACCGCCAGGTTGTGGGAGATGAAGAGGTAGGTAAGGCCGTGCTCGCGCTGCAGGTCCTTCATGAGGTTGAGGATCTGCGCCTGCACCGACACGTCGAGCGCGCTGGTGGGCTCGTCGCACACGAGGAATTCCGGGTTCGACGACAGGGCGCGCGCGATCGAGATGCGCTGCCGCTGCCCGCCGGAGAACTCGTGCGGATACTTCACCACGTCGAGCGGCGACAGGCCGACGTCGGTGAGCAGCTGGCTCACGCGCGCGCGGATCTCGGAATCGCTGCGGGCGAGCTTGTGGGAGCGCATCGGCTCCGCGATGATCCGCTCCACGCGCCAGCGCGGATTCAGGCTCGCGTAGGGATCCTGGAAGATCATCTGGAAGCGGCGGCGCATCGCCAGCATGTCGCGGCGGCGCTCGATGGCCGCCAGGTCCACGCCGTCGAAGAGGATCGAGCCGCGCGTGGGCGCATAGAGGCCGCAGATGAGCCGCGCCACCGTGGACTTGCCGCAACCCGATTCGCCCACCAGCGATAGCGTCTCGCCGCGCTTGATGGAGAACGACAGGCCGTCCACGGCCTTCAGCAGCTGGCGCGGCGTGCCTTCGAGCACGCGGTTCAGCCAGGGACGCGAGACGTCGAAGTAGCGCGCGAGCTCGCGGACCTCGAGCAACGGCTTCTCAGCCATGCACCGCCCCTTCGCTCCAACCCGGCGCCGCCTGCGGTGAGGCGCGCTCCGGTTCGTGCAGCCAGCAGGCCGCGAGCGTGCGGTTGGCGGGCAGCAGCACCGGGCGCTCGGCGCGGCATCGATCGAACACGCGCGGGCAGCGTGGGTTGAAGGCGCAGCCCGGCGGGATCGCATTGAGCCGCGGCATCGAGCCTTCGATCTGCGGCAGCCGCTCCACGTCCTGACCCACCGCGGGAATCGATCCCATGAGGCCGGTGGTGTAGGGGTGCTGCGGATCGTGGATCACGCGCTGCACCGGCCCGATCTCCACGATGCGGCCGGCGTACATCACCGCCACGCGGTCGGCGGTCTCCGCGATCACCCCCATGTCATGGGTGATCAGCATCACCGCGGTGCCGTGCTCGCGCCCGAGGCGCTTCAGGAGCTGGATGATCTGCGCCTGCACCGAGACGTCGAGCGCGGTGGTGGGCTCGTCGGCGATGATGAGCTGCGGGTTGGCGCATAGGGCAAGCGCGATCACTACGCGCTGGCGCATGCCGCCGGAGAACTGGTGCGGAAAGTGATCGATGCGCCGCTCGGGCGCGGAGATGCCCACCTCGCCCAGCAGCTCGATCGCGCGGGCGCGCGCCTGCTGCGCGTTCATGGGGAGGTGCTGCTGGATCGTCTCGACGATCTGGTGGCCGATGGTATAGAGCGGGTTCAGCGACGTGAGCGGGTCCTGGAAGATGGCGCCGATGCGGCGCCCGCGCACCTTGCGCATCGCTTCGCGCGGCAGGTTGTCGATGCGCCCGCCTTCCAGCCACACTTCGCCGCCCGCCACGCGCCCGGGGGGCTCGAGCAGCCCGATGATCGCGGTGCCGGTGATCGACTTGCCGGCGCCCGACTCGCCCACCACCCCCAGCACCTCGCCCGGCGCGATGTCGAGGCTCACGTCGTCGACCGCCACCAGCGTGCCATGGCGCGTATTGAATTCGACGCGCAGGTTCCTGACCTGCAACAGCGGCGCCGCGCTCATCTCAGCCTCGGATTCAACGCATCCCGGAGCCAATCGCCGAGCACGTTGATCGACAGCACCAGCGTCACCAGCGCGGCGCCGGGGAACACGGTGATCCACCACTCGCCCGAGAACAGGAAGTCATTGCCGATGCGGATCAGCGTGCCCAGCGACGGCTGCGTGGGCGGCACCCCGACGCCGAGGAAGGAAAGGGTCGCCTCGGTGATGATGGCTTCGCCGATGTGGAGCGTGACCAGCACCAGCACGGGCCCGAGCGCATTCGGCAGCACGTGGGTGAACATGATCGCGAGCGGGTGGCGGCCGATCACGCGCGCGGCCTGCACGTATTCCTTGTTTCGTTCGACCAGAGTCGAACCCCTTACAGTCCGGGCGTAGCGCACCCATCCCGAGGCCGCGATCGCCAGCACCAGCACGTACAGCGCCATCTGGTCGTGCATTTCCTTGGGCAGCGCGGCGCGCGCCAAGCCGTCCACCAGCAAGGCGATCAGGATCGCGGGGAAGGAAAGCTGGATGTCGGCGACGCGCATGATGAAGGCGTCGAGCTTGCCGCCGAGGTAGCCGCTGACGAGGCCGAGGGTCACGCCGATCACCATCGCGAGAAACGTCGCCAGCAGCCCCACCAGCAGCGACATGCGCGAGCCGTAGATGATGGCCGAGAGCACGTCGCGGCCCTGGTCATCGGTGCCGAGGAAATAGTTCGGGTTGCCGCGGCCGGTGAAGGCCGGGGGCGTGAAGGCGTCGAGGAGGTTCAGCGTGCGCAGGTCGAACGGATTGTGCGGCGCCACCCACGGCGCCAGCATCGCCGCGCCGAAGCAGATGGCGGTGAGCGTCGCCGCCACCATCACGCCGGGGCGGCGCTTGAAGCTGTAGAACACGTCGCCGCCCAGGAAGCGGCGGAGCGTATCGGCCATCAGTGGCCTCCACCCGAGCGCTCCACGCGCAGCCGCGGATCCACCAGGTAATAGAGCATGTCCACGACCAGGTTGATCACCACGAAGATGAAGCCGATGAGGCACAGGTAGGCCGCCATGACCGGGATGTCGGCGAACTGCACCGCCTGGATGAAGAGCAGCCCCATGCCCGGCCACTGGAACACCGTCTCGGTGATGATCGCGAAGGCGATGATCGCGCCCAGCTGCAGCCCGGTGATGGTGATCACCGGCACCAGCGTGTTCTTGAGCGCGTGGCCGAAGTGGAC
>DATLEL010000447.1:0-2690 GCA_035525255.1 Usitatibacter sp. | reverse complement strand
ATGGGCGGCGGCATCGCCATGAGCTTCGTGAACGCCGGCATCCCGGTGGTGCTGCTGGAAATGAAGCAGGACGCGCTGGATCGCGGGCTCGCCACCATCCGGCGCAACTACGAGGGTGCGGTGAAGCGCGGCAAGATGGATGCGGCCGGCGTGGAGAAGCGCATGGCGATGCTCACGCCGACGCTTTCGTACGATGCGCTCGCGGGCGTGGACCTGGTGGTGGAGGCGGTGTTCGAGGAGATGGGCGTGAAGGAGAAGGTGTTCCGTGAGCTCGATCGGGTCGCGAAACCGGGCGCCATCCTCGCCACCAATACCTCCACCCTCGACGTGGACCGCATCGCCTCGTTCACCAGGCGGCCGGGGGACGTGGTGGGCATGCATTTCTTCAGCCCGGCGAACATCATGCGGCTGCTCGAGGTGGTGCGCGGCAAGGCGACCTCGAAGGACGTGATGGCAACCGTCATGCAGCTTTCGCGGCGCATCAAGAAGGTGGCGGTCGTGTCCGGCGTGACCGACGGCTTCATCGGCAACCGCATGCTCGAGCGCTACCAGCGCCAGTGCTACTACCTGCTCGAGGAGGGTGCATCCCCGCAGCAGATCGATCGCGCGCTGGAGAAGTACGGCATGGCGATGGGCCTCTTCCGGGTGGGCGACCTCGCCGGCAACGACATCTCGTGGGCGGTGAGGAAGCGCCGCTACGTCGAGAATCCCGACGTGCCTTATTCGAAGATCGCCGATCGCCTGTGCGAGCTGGGGCGCTTCGGGCAGAAGACCGGCGCGGGCTGGTACCGCTACGAGCCCGGCAAGCGCGACCCGATTCCCGATCCGGTGGTCGACGGCATCATCGACGGCTACCGCAAGGAGCTCGGCATCACGCCGCGCGCGATCTCCGACGAAGAGATCGTCGACCGGTGCGTGCTGGCACTTGCCAACGAAGGCGCGCGCATCCTCGAAGAGGGGATCGCGCAACGCGCCTCCGACATCGACACCATCTATCTCACCGGCTATGGGTACCCCGCCCATCGCGGCGGGCCGATGTTCCATGCCGACTCGATGGGGCTCGCAAGCGCGGTGCGGCGAATGGAGGCATTCGCGAAGAACCCGCACGGCGACCCCGACTTCTGGAAGCCGGCGCCGCTGCTGGCTAAGCTCGCCGCCGAGGGCAAGACCTTCAACTAGCCGCCGGCGAGGAGCTTGACCAGCCGGTAGAGGTATTCCTGGCCCTCGTAGAAGGACTTCACCAGGATGCGCTCGTCGCGGCCGTGGGCGCGGTTCTCCGTGACCTCGCCCGAGAGGCCGGAATGGCCATAGGTGGGAATCCCGGCGCTGCGCAGGAAGGCGCCGTCTGTGGCGCCCGAGGACATGACCGGGATGACCGGCGCCCCGGGCCAGAATTCCGCAGCCAGCTTTTCGATGGTGGCCATCATCGCAGGCTCGAGCGGTGAAGGCGGGCTGCCCGAAGGTTCGTCCAGCGCGGTGACCGCAATGCCGTCGTCGCCCAGTACGCGAACCAGCGTCGCCTTGACTTCTTCAAGGGCAACACCGGGCATCACCCGGCAATTCACCAGCGCGCGCGCGAGTTGCGGGAGCGCATTCTCGGCATGCCCGCCCTCCAGCATCGTGGCGGTGCAGGTCGTGCGTAGTTGCGCGTTGAAGCGAGGGATCTGCGACAGGCGCGCCGCCGCCTCGGCATCGGGCGGCTGCGCGGCCACCGCTTTCATGTCCGCGCCGATCTTCGGTTCCTCGAGGTCGGCCGCGCGCCGAAAGTACTCGCGCGTCGTCGCATTGAGCTGCAGCGGGAAATCGAAGCGGCCGAGCTTCGCCAGGCCGTCGGCGAGGCGATAGATCGCGTTGGTGCGTGCGGGCAGCGCGCTGTGCCCCCCGGCGTCGCGCACCTCCAGGCGGAAGTTGGCGTAGACCTTCTCGCTCGCCTGCACCGAGACGCGCAGCGGCCGGCCCTTGTCGAGCCCGACACCGCCGCCCTCGTTCAGCGCGTACTCGGCGTCGATCAGCGCGCGCTGGTTTGCGAGCAGCCAGCGGATGCCGAGCTTGTCGCGGTCGGCGACTTCCTCGTCGGTCGCGAGCACCAGGATGAGATCCCGTTCCGGCCGGTAGCCTTCGCGCTTGTAGCGGATGAGATTCGCCACGAAAGCCGCCGCCATGAACTTGTCGTCCCCGGTTCCGCGGCCGTAATAGTGGCCGTCCTTCTCCACCAGCGTGAATGGGTCGGTGGTCCAGTCCTCCCGGCGTGCTTCCACCACGTCCAGGTGCGCCATGAGGATGATGGGCCGGCGCGCGCCGGTCCCGCGCAGCTTGGCGACCAGGTTGCCCTTGCGGGAGGCGGGATTGAAGACGTGGATGTCGCGCGCGTCGAACCCCGCTGCGCGCAGCCGCGCGGCCATCGCCTCGGCCGCCTTTGCGGTGTCGCCGGTCGCCGTGACTGTGTTGATCTCCACCAGCTCCTTGAAGATGTCGAAGGCGAGCTCCTCGTTCGGCGTGCGAGCGAGGCACGGCGTGGTTGCCAGGGTCCCAGCGAGCGCAAGCAACGCCCGCGCAGCGCATTTCATTGTTGTCATCGAGTCCTCCCGTCGCCACATTCAATCACATACCGTAAGAATTCGAGATGCGCGGGCTCGTAACATGGGGCCATGCTTCGATTCCTCGCCGCCGCACTGCTCTTGTCCGCCTGT
>DATLEL010000419.1:0-2364 GCA_035525255.1 Usitatibacter sp. | reverse complement strand
GAGCGGCAGAAGAGTCTCGAACTCTCGACCTCAACCTTGGCAAGGTTGCGCTCTACCAACTGAGCTACTGCCGCGACGAACGACAAATTATAGCGTTTTCAGGCCCCTTCTTCAACCTCACGCCGGGGGCGGCGTGCCCTCACGCCGGGGGCGGCGTGCCCTCGCGCCGCCGCAAGGCGTCGGCGTATGCCTTGGCGGTCTGCGGCTTGACCAGCACCATCATCACTTCGGGTTTCGCTTTCCTCACGCGCGCCTCGATGTCCTCCACCGCCGCCTCGATCTGGGGCGTACGCAGCGAATCGGCGAACTCGATGCTGAGCGCCACGACGACCTGCCGTGGGGACAACTGGATCGTGAAGAGCCCGTTGACCTGCACCACGCCCTCGCTTCCTTCGGCCGCCGCGCGCACCGCCGCCACCACGTGGCCGCGCGCGCTTTCGCCGATCAGCAGCCGCTTGGTCTCGATCGCGAGGAAGATCGCCACCACCGCGAGCAGCAGGCCGATCGCGATCGACGCCATGCCATCGAAGACCGGCGCGTCGAAGACCTGGGTCGCGAGCGTACCCGCAAAGGCGAGTGCGATGCCGATGAGCGCCGCGGTGTCCTCGAGGAACACGGTGAGCGTGGTGGGATCCTTGGTCTTCTGTGCGGCCTCGAAATAACCGAGGTCGCCCTTGCGCGCGCGGAACTCGCGGAATGCCACGCGCCACGAAAGGCCCTCCACCAATGCCGCGAAGGCGAGCACGCCGTAGTTGATCATCGGGCTCTCGATGGGATGCGGATCGAGGATGTGCCGCACGCCTTCGTACACCGAGACCCCGGCGCCGAGGGAGAAGATCAGCACCGACACCACGAAGCTCCAGAAGTAGAGCTCGCGCCCGTGGCCGAGGGGATGCCTGGCATCGGCGGGCCGCGACGCCTGCCGCATGCCCCAGAGCATCACCACTTCGTTGAGGCTGTCGACCAGCGAGTGGATCGCCTCGCTCAGCATCGCCGAGCTGTGGGTGATGCCCGCCGCGACGAACTTCGCGATGGCGACGGCGACGTTCGCCGCGAGGCCGGCGTAGATGACGGCCCGGCTGCCCTTGGACATCGCTAGGCCCGGCGCTTCACTTGTCGGTGGACCGCCGCCTGTGGCTCTCGGGCGGCGGCGACGCCATCGCCGCCTTGAGGTAGACCCCCATGGAGAGCAGCGTGATGATCGCCGCGACCCAGATCAGTGCGCGGCCGACCCCCACGGTGTGGAAGAGACCGAAGAGGACGCCGTTGAAGAGCAGGAAGGGAATGGCGATCAGCTGGCTCACGGTCTTCACCTTCCCGAGGATGTTCACCGCGACGCTCTTGGATTGGCCGATCTGCGCCATCCATTCGCGCAGCGCCGAGATGGTGATCTCGCGGCCGATGATGATGAGGGAGGCGAAGGGGTCGACGATGCCTTTCTCCGTGAGGACGATGAGCGCCGCGGCCACCATCAGCTTGTCGGCCACCGGGTCCAGGAACGCGCCGAAGGAGGTGGTCTGGTTCCAGCGGCGCGCGAGGTAGCCGTCGAGCCAGTCGGTCACCGCCGCCGCGATGAAGATCCACATCGAGGTGATGTTGGCGGTGCGCTCGGTGATCCAGCTTTCCGGCAGGTAGAGCACCGCCACGAAGAGGGGGATCGCCACGATCCGGAGCCACGTGAGGAACAGCGGGAAATTGAACCGCGCGGCCAACTTAATGGAGCTCCTGGTAGATGCGCTCGGCAAGTTTACGGCTGATCCCCTCCACGCGCGCGAGATCGTCGATGCTGGCGGCGAGCACGCCCTGCAGCCCGCCGAAGTGCTCGAGCAGCTTGCGGCGCCGGGTGGGGCCCACCGCGGATATTTCTTCCAATCGCGACGCCGTGCGCGCCTTGCCGCGCTTGGCGCGATGCCCCGAGATCGCGAAACGGTGCGCCTCGTCCCGCACCTGCTGGATGAGGTGCAGGGCGGGATGGTCGGGCGGCAGCCGGCGCGCCTCCTCCTCGCCGCCCATGATGAGCTGCTCGAGCCCCGCCTTGCGCTCTTCTCCCTTGGCGACGCCGATCATGCGGATCTGGTGCAGGCCCATGTCGGCCATGACGGCCTTCGCGGAATTGAGCTGGCCCAGGCCGCCGTCGATGAGGATCAGGTCCGGCGTCTTGCCCTCGCCATCGGCGAGCTTGCGGTAGCGCTTCTCGATGGCGAAGCGCATGGCGCCATAGTCGTCCCCGGGCTCGACGCCCTTCACGTTGTAGCGCCGGTACTCCGAATTCTGCAGGGCGCCGCGGTCGTAGACGACGCACGAGGCGATGGGCGCTTCTCCCATGGTGTGGGAGATGTCGAAGCACTCGATGCGGCCGATGGG
>DATLEL010000414.1:0-4541 GCA_035525255.1 Usitatibacter sp. | reverse complement strand
TCGCCCTCGAACGGGGTGAGCTTGCCGTCGGCCACCAGCATCCACTGGTCGGTCGCCGCGGACAGCAGGTGGCGGTCGTGCGCCACCACGATGAGCGCGCCCTCGAAATCCGTGAGCGCCTGCGCGAGCGCTTCGCGCATGTCCATGTCGAGGTGGTTGGTGGGCTCGTCCAGCAGCAGCAGGTTGGGCCGCTGCCACACGATGAGCGCGAGGGCGAGGCGCGCCTTCTCGCCGCCGGAGAAGCTCGCCACCTTCTGCGTCACCTGGTCGCCGCGGAAGTCGAAGCCGCCGAGGTAGTCGCGAAACGCCTGCTCGCGCTCTCCCGGCGACAGCTTCTCCAGGTGCCACAGGGCGCTCTCATCGAGGCGTAGCTGGTCCACCTGGTGCTGCGCGAAGTAGCCGACGCGCAGCCCCTGGGCACGATGCAGCACGCCCGAGACGAGCGGCAGGTTGCCGACGACCGATTTCAGCAGCGTGGACTTGCCCGCGCCGTTGGGGCCCAGTAGGCCGATCGCATCGCCCGGCAGCACGCTCCATTCGATGCCGGCCACGACCGGCCGGCCGTCATAGCCCACCGCCGCCTCCTCGAGGCGGAAGAGCTGGCGCGGCTTCTCGGCCGGGGCGCGGAAAGTGAACGTGAACGGCGAGTCGACGTGCGCCGCGGCGATGCGCTCGAGGCGCTCCAGGGCCTTGATGCGGCTTTGCGCCTGGCGTGCCTTGGTGGCCTTGGCGCGGAAGCGCGTGATGAACGCTTCCAGGTGCGCCACGGTGCGCTGCTGCTTCTCGTACGCGGCCTGCTGGAGCGCAAGGCGCGCCGCGCGCTGCGCCTCGAAAGCGGAATAGTTGCCGGCGTACTCGTTCAGCTTCTGGTTTTCCACGTGCACGATCGCCTGTGCCACCGAATCGAGGAACTCGCGGTCGTGGGTGATGAGCACCACTGCGCCGGGGAATGCCTTGAGCCAGTCCTCGAGCCAGAGGACGGCGTCGAGGTCGAGATGGTTGGTGGGCTCGTCCAGCAACAGCAGGTCGGAGCGGCACATGAGCGCGCGCGCGAGGTTCAAGCGCATGCGCCATCCGCCGGAGAAGCGCGCCACCGCCTGGGCCTGCGCGTCTTCGGAGAATCCCAGTCCCGCGAGCATCGTCTGCGCCCGGGCGCGCGCCTGGTAGCCGCCGATCGCGCCGTAGCGCTCGTGCAAATGGGCGATGTGTTCACCCTCACCCCGGCCCTCTCCCAGGGGAGAGGGAGCATTCAGGGCGGCCTCGATCTCGCGCAGCTCGACGTCGCCGTCCATGACGAACTCCAGCGCCGGCTGCTCGATGGCGGGAGTCTCCTGCGCCACGTGGGACAGCACCCAGCGCGGCGGATAGGAGACCTCGCCCGCATCCACGTGCAGCTCGCCGCGGATCACCGCGAACAGGCTCGATTTGCCGCTGCCGTTGGGGCCCACCAGCCCCACCTTCTGGCCGGGATGGACGTTCATCGTGGCGCGCTCGAGGAGCGCGCGGGCGCCGCGGCGCAGGGTGATGTCGGCGACTCGAAGCATTACAGGGTGTAGTCGTAGTCGATGATGACCGGGGCGTGGTCGGAGAAATTCTCGGCGGTGTAGATCGAGGCCTTGCGCGCGAGCGCGGCGATCCGCGGCGTGGCGATCTGGTAGTCGATGCGCCATCCCATGTTCTTCTCGCGCGCGTTGCCGAACTGCAGCCACCACGTGAACCGGTCCGGCGACGGGTCGACGGCGCGGAAGACGTCGACGAAGCCGTGCTCCTCGAGGACGCGCGTGAGCCAGGCGCGCTCCTCGGGAAGGAACCCGGTGGTCGTCTGGTTGCGCTGCCAGTTCTTCACGTCGATTTCCTTGTGGGCGATGTTCCAGTCGCCGCAGATCACGAACTCGCGGCCGCACTTGCGCATCGCCTCCAGCCGCGGGATGAAGCGATCCATGAACGAGTACTTGCGCGCCTGCGCCTCGGCTCCCATGGTCCCGGAAGGCATGTAGAGCGAGATCACCGACAGCTCGCCGAAATCCGCCTGCAGGAAACGGCCCTGGGCGTCGATGTCCTCGATGCCGAGGCCCAGCGTCACGGAATCGGGCTCGCGCCGGGCATAGATCGCGACGCCGCTGTAGCCGCGCTTCTGCGCCGGGTGGAAGAACGCGTGCAGGCCGCGCGGCGCGAGCAGCTCACGCGGCAAGTCGGCTTCCTGCGCCTTGATCTCCTGCAGGCAGGCCACGTCCGGTTTCTGGCGCCGCATCCAGTCGGTGAAACCCTTGCGGTCGGCCGCGCGGATGCCATTCACATTGCAGGTGATGATGCGCAACGACCTACCCTCTCCCCGGCCCGCGTTCGATGCAAAATAGCGGGTATCGTACCCTCGGACCCGCCGATGAAGACCGCCACCGCCCCCGCCGAAACCCGCGACCGCGAGGCGTTCCGCCGCGAGTTCGTCGAGTTTTCGATCCGCGCCGGCGTGCTTCGTTTCGGCGACTTCAAGACCAAGGCCGGCCGCCAGTCCCCTTATTTCTTCAATGCCGGGCTGTTCGACGACGGCGCCAAGCTGGGCGAGCTCGGCGGCTATTACGCCCGGGCGGCCCTCGCCTCGGGCATCGAGTTCGACATGCTGTTCGGACCCGCCTACAAGGGCATCACGCTGGCCGCCGCCACCGCGGTGGCGCTTGCCGGGCTGGGTCACAATGTGCCCTTCTGCTTCAACCGCAAGGAGGCGAAGGACCACGGCGAGGGTGGCAGCATCGTCGGAGCTCCCCTGCGGGGCCGGGCGCTGATCATCGACGACGTGATCACCGACGGCGGGTCCAAGCGCGAGGCGATCGAGATCATCCGCGCCGCCGGGGCCACCCCGGCTGGCGTGCTAATTGCTCTTGATCGCCAGGAGCGTGGGCAAGGCGAATTCTCGGCGACCCAGGAAGTCAGCCGGGAGTACGGCCTGCCCGTTACTGCGATAGCCACCCTCGTGGACATACTCGCCACCCTCGAGGGGCGTCACGAGGAGCGCGCCCACGTGGCGCGCATCGAGGACTACCGGCGGCGCTACGGCGTCGCATGAACGAGGAACACGGGACATGAGAACAAAGAGAATCCTGTTGCTGGCTGCGGCGGCGCTCTACCTCCCCTTCGCGGGCGCGGCCTTCAAGTGCGTGGACGAGAAGGGCATCACGCACATCGGCGACACGCCGCCCGACAAGTGCGCCACCGTCCCCATGTTCGAGATCAAGGCCAACGGCTCGGTGATCCGCAAGATCGAGCCCACGCCCTCTCCCGAGCAGGCCAAGACGCTCGCGGTCGAGCAGGAGCGCAAGCGCGAGGCCGACAAGCGCGACGCCGAGCAGAAGCGCAAGGACGCGGCCCTCCTCAGCACGTACAGCAACGAGCGCGAGTTCGACGTGGTGCTCGAGCGCACCATCAGCCCGATCCGCTCGCGCATGAAGGGCGCGCACGAGCGCATCGCGGCGATCGACGCGCGCCAGAAGAAGATCGAGGAGGAGATGGAGTTCTACAAGGCGGGCAAGAGCAAGATGTCGAAGAAGGCCGACGAGGCGCCGCCCACGCTGGTGGCCGAGCAGGAGCGGCTCTTCTTCGAGAAGCAGTCCCTGGTGAACGGGATCGCCTCGCAGGAGAAGGAAATCGTCCAGCTGGAAGAGCGCTTCGGCGCCGACAAGAAGCGCTGGGTGCGCATCCGTGGCGGCGGAACGGTGGGCGATGCCCCGGCCACGGCCACGACCGCCGCGGACACCAAACCCGCGAAGAAACCCGGCGGCTACTAGCCCGAGAGCTTGCGGCGCAGGATCTCGTTCACCTGCGCCGGGTTCGCCTTGCCCTGCGTCGCCTTCATCACCTGGCCCACGAGGCTGTTGAAGGCTTTTTCCTTGCCCGCGCGGTAGTCGTCCACCTGCTTCGCGTTTGCGGCCAGCACCTGGTCTACCGCGGCCTCGATTGCGCCGGTGTCGGAGATCTGCGTGAGGCCCCTGCGCGCGATGATCTCGTCGGCACTGCCTTCGCCACCGGCCATGGCGTGCAATACCTCCTTGCCGCCCTTGCCGGAAATGGTGCCGTCCTCGATGCGCTCCAGCAGCTGCGCGAATGCGGCCGGCGCCAGCGGGGGCTGCGAGAAATCGCGCCCACCCTCGTTGAGCAGCGCGGCCAGGTCACCATTGATCCAGCGGGCGACCTGTTTCGCCTCCATCTTGGTGCCGGCAGCGACCTGCTGGAAGAACTCCGCTTTCTCGCGGGTCTCGGTGAGCAGCGTCGCGTCGTGCGGCGCGACGCCCATCCCGACTAATTTCTCGCCGAGCGCGCGGGGAAGCGGTGGCATTTGCGCCTTCACCTCGGCGATCCAGCGCGCGGCGATTTCCAGCGGCAGCAGGTCCGGGTCGGGGAAGTACCGGTAGTCCTGCGCATCTTCCTTCGAGCGCATGGAGCGGGTTTCGTCGCGCTCGGGGTCGTAGAGCCGCGTCTCCTGCACCACGGCGCCGCCGTCCTCGATCAGCGCCACCTGGCGGCGCACCTCGTACTCGATCGCCTTCTCC
>DATLEL010000408.1:0-7099 GCA_035525255.1 Usitatibacter sp. | reverse complement strand
TGATGCTCTCGCAAACGCGCGCCTCGAACCCCGCCGTGGGCAAGGACCTGGTGCTGGACTTCGTGGTGAGCAACGTGGGGCAGGTCACCGCCAGCAACGTGGTGCTCTCCGAGCCGATCCCCGCGGGCTCGACCTACGTCTGGGCTTCCCCGGGCTGCACGCTGGCCTCGAGCACCGTCACCTGCAACTTCGGTTCGATGCCGATCTTCACGTCCCACGCCGCGCGCGTGGTGGTGCGCCCGCTCGCCCTCGGCCCGTTGGTGAGCACGGCCACGGTGAGCGCGACGGAGCCCGAGTCCACGCCCTACAACAACAGCAATACGCTCAACATGGCGGTGAGCTCCACGCCCGCAGGCGTGCCGGTCTTCCGCTATCGCCTCTACAGCCCGGTGACCCTCGAGCATCACTTCACCACCGACCTGAACGAGTACACCGTGCTGGGCAGCAACGGCAACTGGAACATGGAGGGCGCGATCGGCAAGGTGCTGGACAACCCCGGGGTCTACAACGGCGTGCAGGCGACGCCCTACTACCGCCTCTACAACACCTCGAACAACTGGCACCACTGGACCAGCGACCCCAACGAGTACTACACGCTCGTGCAGTTCGCGAACTGGAGTGCCGAGGGCGTCGACGGATACATCCTGCCGACCACCACCACGAACGCGACGCCGCTCTACCGGCTGCTGTATCCGTTCGTCGCCGGCCTGCACCACTGGACCACGGACGCCAACGAATACAACACGCTGATCGGCAGCTATGGCTGGATCGGCGAGGGCGGCAGCGGCTTCGTGATCCAGACGGGCGCGCCGCCCGGAGGCGGCGGCTGACGGGCCTCAGCCCGGGCGGCGGAAGAGCTCGCGCAGGGCGCCGCTGAGGAACTTCGACTCGTAGAACTTCGGGTCGATGTGGGCGCGGAACTCGCCCGGCGCGATGCGCCGCGTGGATTGCACCAGGCGCCGTTGCTTCAGCACCCTCGGAAGCGCGCAGAGCGCATCGCGGTACAGCCGGAAAACGGTGCGCGCGCGCCCCTGGAGCACATGGCGCACCACGATCGCCGCGTGCAGTGCGAGCAGCCACGGAAGCCTCGCCAGGAGCATCCTCCCGGGAATCGACTTGGCCGCCATCCACAGCGAGTTGCGGATGCCGTGGTAGAGGATGAAGTCGTTGTACTGCCCGGCGTTGCTCGCCTGGCCCTCGTGGAATGCCACCACCGCGTCGGTATAGCCCACCGTGAACGCCAGCAGCCGCGCACGCACGCAGAGGTCGGTGTCTTCGGCGTAGCAGAAATACGTTGGGTCGAACACGTACCCGTGCAGCCTCCGCACTTCCTCGAGGAAACGCCGCGAATACACCGCGAGCCCGCCGGTGGGCCCGAGGTACACGTCCTCCGTAGACATTCGGTTCGAAGCGAGAAGCGGCTTGTACATGCTGATGCCGAGGGAATCGACGACGCTCGCCGTCCCGCCGGCCACGGCCGGCTTCATCATGCGGCCTCCCATGAGGTCGAAGTTGCCCGCCTCCATGGCGCGCAGGCATTCGGTGAGGCCATTGGCCTCCGCGAACGCATCGTTGTTGAGCAACAGCACGCGCGCGCATGACGGATCCGCCAGCGCCTCCGCGATGAGGCGGTTGCTGCCTTCGGCGAAGCCCAGGTTCTCCTCGGAGCGGATCACGCGCAGGCCCCCGGGGTCCGCGGCGTGGTCCTCGCGCAGCCGCTCGTAATCGTCGCGGGCAGAAGCGTTGTCCAGCACCAGCACGCGCGTGATTCCCGCCGCGAGCAGCGAGCGGGTGCAGCGGCGCGTGACGGCGGCCGTGTTGAAGTTGATCACCGTGGCAGTGACGTCTTTCACGGGGTGCGCCCCCGCGGCGGCCAGCCGAGCGCGAACGGGACGTCGAGCGACAGGTTGGGGTTGTACTGCGGGTCGTCGGCGAGAAGCGGCCCCCATCGCTCGCGCAGCAACGCGGCTTCCCGCGGATGGTTCGCCAACGCGGCGGCATCGCACGACGGCGCGGGCGCAGCGGCGCTCGAGCGCCGGAACTCCGCGAACGGCGTGAACAAGCTGCGATGGCCGAGGACGGCGAGGCGCAACGACAGGTCCAGGTCCGCGAAGGCCGCCTCGAATTTTTCGTCGAAACCGCCGGCGGCCTCGAAGAGGTCGCGCCGCACGCACAGGCAGTCGCCCGACACGGCCGACACTTCCTGCACCAGGCTCGCCCGCAACATGTAGCCGCCCTCTCCCCGGCCGCGGCCGCGGTGCGCTGCGCCGGCACCGAGCACCGTCCCCGCCCACTCGACACGGCCCTCGCGATCGTGGAGCTTCCCGCCCACCGCACCGATGCCCGGGCGCTGCGCCTGGACCGCGAGCTCGGCAGTCGCTTCGGCGCTCATAGGCCCGACGCCCGCACCGACGAAAAGAAGCACGGAGCTTGCCGACCGCCGCGCGGCTTCGTTGCGCGCGCGCACCCCGATGGCGTCGATGGTGGCGACCGGGACCGCAGGCGGCCGGAGGTAGCGCACGCGCTGTACGCCGAGCGAACCGAGCGTCTCCACCGTCGCCTCGATGCCGCGCCGCCGCAGGTGCTCCTCCACCGCCTGGCGCGCGCGCTTCGCCGCGTAGTCCTTCTCGAACGCATTCACGGCGGTGCTCCCCGCCACCATGCGCCAGTGATAAAGCACGCGCGGGATGTGGCGCACGCGCTCGCGGCCCACGGCCTCCAGGACGCGCAGCGCGAGGTCGTAGTCCTGCGCGCCCTCGAAGCCCTCGCGAAAGCCGCCCGCCTTCAGAACCACCTCGGTGCGATAGGCGCACAGGTGGGCGGCGATGTTGTGCGACAGGAAGAGGTCGTGGTTCCAATCGGGCTTGAAGTGCGGGTGCGCGAGCGTGCCGCCGGCATCGCGCTTGTCCTCGTCGGAATACACCATTGCCGTGCCCGGATGGGCGTTCACCTCGCGCGCGACGTGGAAGAGCGCATCCGGGGTGAGCTCGTCGTCGTGGTCGAGGAGCGCGACCAGCTCGCCCGTCGCCAGCGCGAGCGCGGTATTCGACGCGGCCGAAATGTTGCCGCTCGCCTCGCGCGTGGCCACCTTGATGCGGGCATCGCGCGCACGGTACGACGCCAGCAGTGGACCGACATGGCCGAGCATAGAGCCGTCGTCGGCGATGCAGAGCTCCCAGTGGGGATACGCCTGGGCGAGGACCGAATCGATCGCCGCGCGCAGCAGCGCTTCGGGTGTGTCGTGGACGGGCATGAGCACGGAGATGAGCGGCTTGCGGGTCCATGCCTCCGCCTCCGCCGCCATGGCGGCGAGCTCGACCGCACCCGGGCTCGCGTACGTCGCCGCCCAGCGCGGATAATCCAGGGCATCGGCCTCGCGCTGTGTGCGCCACGCGGAGCGAATCGCGCGCGCCAGGGCCCAGGGGCCCTCGGCTCGGAGCAAGTGCAGGCCGGCGCGCCAGCGCTGTGAAAGAAACGTCTTGTGCGGCAAGTTGCCCAACCGTCCCGAGCTTTTGAATCCGTGGAGAATGCCATGCCCGGCCTCGCAGCCGCATTGACCGCCCTGGCCCTGGCGTTCGCAGCCGCCGCCGTGGCGGCGCCCAGCATCACGGTGCAGCCGTTCATTACCGGGCTCGCGTCGCCCCTGGAGGTATCGCACGCCAACGACGGCAGCGGCCGGCTCTTCGTGGTGGAACAGGGCGGCAGGGTGCGCATCGTGAAGAACGGGGCATTGCTCGCGACCCCCTTCCTCGACATCTCCGCGGCTGCGGGCGGTCCGGTGAAGGCCGGCGGTGAGCAGGGCCTGCTGGGGCTCGCCTTTCATCCCGGCTATCTACTCAACGGCCGCTTCTTCGTGTTCTACACGCGCGCGCTGCAGGGCGACTCTGTGGGCAGCGAGCTGGTGGTCGCGCGCTACACCCGCGCACCGAATCCCGACCTCGCGGACCCGGCCTCGGCCTCCATCGTCCTCACCATTCCCCATCCCGCGCAGGCGAACCACAACGGCGGCCGGCTCGTGTTCGGGCCGGACGGCTATTTGTATATCGGCGTGGGCGACGGCGGCGGCGGCGGGGATCCCTTCCACGCAGGGCAGAACCTCGCCGACCTGCGCGGCAAGATCCTGCGCATCGACGTCGACGGCGCGAGCGGCGGCTATACGAATCCGCGCACCAATCCCTTCGGCAGCCCGGTGTGGGACTACGGCCTGCGCAACCCGTGGAAATTCAGCTTCGACCGCACCACGGCAAATCTGTGGATCGCGGACGTCGGCCAGAACGCTTGGGAAGAGATAGACGTCGAGTCGCCCGGCGCCGGCGGCCGCAACTACGGGTGGAACGTCTACGAGGGGACGCACTGCTTCCAGCCATCGACGGGCTGCTCGCTTCCCGGACACACGCCTCCGGTCTTCGAGTATGCGCACGGCGCCGACGGCTTCTCCGTGACCGGCGGTTACCTCTATCGCGGCGCGACCAACGCGTCGGTCGCGGGGCATTACATCTACGGCGATTACGTGAGCGGGCGCATCTGGGCGGCGCTGAACAGCGGCGGCACCTGGTCGCAGACCCTGGTGGCGACGGTCGCGGACCTGTCGTCATTCGGCGAGGATGAATTCGGCGAGCTGTATGCGATCGACCTCGGCGCCGGTGATCTCGTGCGACTCACCCCCGCCAATGCGCCCGGCCTCGCCGGAACGGCGGTCACTCGCTACCGGCTCTATAACCCCGCGACCCAGGAGCACTTGTACACCACCGACGCCAACGAGAATGCGACGCTGCCGGCCTGCTGCGGCTGGCAGGCCGAGGGCGCGAGCTCGCGCGTTCTCGCAGGCGCGGGCTCCGCGGGCGGTGTCGATGCGACCCCGTATTACCGTCTCTACCACCCGTCGAGCCACGTGCATCACTGGACCACCGACCCGAACGAATACAACGTGCTCCCGGGCTTCGGGTGGATGCAGGAAGGAATCGACGGCTACGTCTTTCCTCGAGTGGCCTCGGGCACGGTGCCGCTGTATCGCCTCTACCTGCCGGGCAACGGGCAACACCTGTGGACCACCGACGCGAACGAGCGCCACGTCCAGCAACAGGGCGGCTGGCTCGACGAAGGAATCGCGGGCTACGTGCTCCCGCCGTAGCTAGCCCGACGGCTTGAAGCGCGCGCGCAGCGCGCGGGCGATGCGCCCCGGGCGGGGGACGCGCCAGGTGGTGGCGATGAGTTCGTCCCACTGTGCGCGCAGCGTCGCGAGCTCCGTCTCGAGCTTCTGCACCTGCTGCTCGGTCTCGGCGAGTGTCGCGCCCAGCACTACCATCTCGTGCTCGCGTTCCAGTGCAGCACCTCGCAGCGTCGCGATCTCGGCTTCGCGCGCGCCCGCGGCGGCGCGCATCGCGGCAGCTTCGGCTTCGCGCGCGGCGACTTCACTCTCGAGCGCTTCGAGCTCCCGCATCAGCTTGTCGCGCGCGCCCTCGGCCGCGGCTGCGCGGGCATCCTTCTCGGCAGCCGCCGCGGCGAGTCCCGCCAGCGTGGCCTCGTGCTCCGCCATCGCGACCTCGCGATCCGCACGCTCCCGCTCCAGCTGCGCCACGTGCGTCTCGCGCTGCACCAGCGTCGCCGATACGTTGTTGGCGCGCTCCTCGTGGGTGCGCATGTACGCAAGCGCCGGGCGCAGGTCGCGGCTCACCTCGGTCAGGTAGTCGAGCAGCGGCTTCGCGCCGTGATCGTCGTCGCCGGCGGGGTCCGTCGCCATGCCGTGCAGCACCTCGAAAAGCTTTCGCACCCCTTGGGGCACGCCGGCGTCGCCGCGCAAATCGTCAAGCCCGAAGCGCGTATGCCGCAGCGTCTCGGTGACGAACTCGCGGCGGAAGCCCTCGAACTCCGCGCCATTCGCATCGAACTTGAGCCCGAGCCCCTTCGCCAGCCGTGCCAGTTGCGGCGAGAGGTCGTCCATCAGCAGGTCGTAGTCCACCACGATGCGGCGCGCGCCCCCGGATTCCCGCAGCGAGGTGAGCGTGTGCTCGAGCCACAGGTAATGGGTCTTCACCGGGTCGAATGCGTCGCGCCGCAGCAGCGACTGGGCCACGCTCAACGGGTTGCGGCTCACGATGGCGTAGCTCGCTTGCAACCCCAGCTCGGTGAAGATGCCCTTCCAGAACGGCAGCAGGCGCGAGATGCGCGGGTCCTTGAGCCCGAAGGGCGCGGCCGGCCTCACCTTGCCGTCGAGAAGCGCCACCGCGCGCGCGCGGAAGGGCGCCGCGATCGAGCCTTCCAGCTCCGCCGGCAGCACCGGCTGCAGCGTGTGCCAGTCGTGGCCGAGCGCCAGCAGCAGCTCGCGGTTCAGCTCATGGATGTCGGCGTCTTCCCAGTAGCCGCGCTCGTTGTCGCCGGGCGCCGGCGGCAGCAGATTCTCGCCGAGGTCCACGCCCAGCACCTGCAATGCGCGCGCAACGGTGCTCGTGCCGCTCCGGTGCATGCCGAGGACGACGACGATGCGGCGCGCGCTCACCCGGTCTCCTGGGGCGCGGTGCCCGCCGCGATGGCGAAGCTGGGCTCGACGCTCAGGTCGACGATGCCCGTGGCGATGCCGCCCTTCACGGGCAGCACGCGGAAGGCGAACAGGTCGAGGACCCGATGCAGGAAGATTTCCTCGGCGCCGCGGCGGCCGAGCGCGCCGGCGTTCATGAAATAGGTGCCGGGATTGAGCGCGCAGCGGAAGCGGAACTCCACTTGCACCACGGAGCCCGCGGCAACGAACACGATCGCGTCCTCCGGGTTCGACGAGGTGGCCGCGCCGCCCAGCTCCAGTCCCTGCAATGTCTTCACCAGCATGCCGAAACGCACACCGGCCGCTCCCTCCTCGAAGCGCACCGCGTAGCGATAGCGGTAGGTGCGGCCGCGCACCAGGCAATTCACTTTGTCGCCCGCCTCGTTGAGGATCTCCGGCGACTGGATCACTGCGCCGCGCGACTCGTAGGCCATGGTGCTGCGGGGCACGAGGCCGGGATCGTAGTACTCGTCGGGACCGGCCTCATCGTTTGCGGCAGGGGCGACGGCGCCGGCGGCATGCGCGACATCGGCCGCGATCTTTCCTATCTTCCTCGCGCCCATG
>DATLEL010000406.1:0-3203 GCA_035525255.1 Usitatibacter sp. | reverse complement strand
CGCTACCTGGTGGACGCCTCCGGGCAGGCGACGTTCATGGGCAAGCACCTGGGCCTGCGCAAGGTCCACCCGAGCCACCGCAGGATCGCCTGCTTCAGCCACTTCGAGAACGTGGAGCGCCGGCCGGGGCCGGAAGGCGGGTTCATCGTCATCGTGGTCAGCGATGAGGGCTGGTTCTGGCTGATTCCCCTGGACGAGACCCGGACCAGCGTCGGCGTGGTGATGGACGCCGACCAGGCGAAGAGGATCGGCGTCCCGTCCGAGCAGCTCCTCTCCTGGGCCCTCGCGCCGGTGATCGCCGGCCACCTTCAACGCCACTATGCATTCGGCCGCGGAATTGCGGCCAAGCGGCTGCTGCGCGTGGTGGCGTACGTGGACGAAAACCTCGATGGGCAGATCGGAGTCGAGGAAATGTCGAGCGTCGCGTGCCTCAGCACCCATCACTTTTCGCGCATGTTCCGGCGCTCGATGGGGATGACGCCACACGACTTCGTCACCCAGCGCCGGATAGCACGCGCGAGGGAGCTGCTCGCGACGACGCAGCTGCCGCTGCAGGACATTGCGGGTCGCGTCGGTTACCAGACCCAGGCGCATTTCACGCGAGCGTTCGGCGAGGCTACCGGGACCACCCCGATGCGCTATCGGCGCGATCAGCGAGGCGAGCAGGCCGCGAAGCCGCACTAGGCGGCCTTGGTCTTGCCCTACGCCATTTCGGCGGCGACGCGAACCTCGGTCCTGCGCACAGACGGGGCCAAGACGCGTCCGGTCGAGCCATAGCGGAGGCGATAGGTCCGGGGGGTCAAGCCGACCGTCTTGAGGAACGCGCCCGAAAAATGCGCGTGCGTCTTGAATCCGACGATGCGCGCGATCTCCACGATCGGCAGCTTGCTACCCGCCAGCAGGAGCGCGGAGCGCGCAATGCGGCGCCGGCGAATGTAGGCATAGGGCGAGACGCCCGTCACGCGGCGAAACTCGCGCGAGAAGTGGAAGAGGCTCAAGCCGGCGGCATGCGCCATGTCCGCCACCCGCAGGGGCTGATCCAGTCCACTCTCGACCTGGCGCAGGATGGGCTGAAGACGGGCTGCGCACAATGCGACGCCGCGGGTGTTGGCCCGCTGGGGCTCGCCCCCATTAGCGGCGTCCAGCGTCGGATCTATCTCGTGGGGCGGTTGGGGTGCACGAATATTCATGGTGGATTCGGAGGGTGTACGCATGGGCAATAGCTTTGCGTAAACCAGGGGTTTGGCGTTGCCCAAACGTGCTGACCTGCCTCGCCAAGCGGGTGATACAGGCAGTCGCCCCCCCGCTACTGGGTGGATCGATGAAGCGAGCGCGCCATGATGTTGGACAACGCCCGGAGTTGCGGCCCGGTGAATGTGCCGTCCAGGTACGCATCCGCCCCATCGGCGGCTACGGCCGCATAGGCGACCGGTGACGCTCCCTTTCGCCAACCAGCCTCGCCGCCGGGTGCCAACTGGAAGAAAGCGACCTCTTCCAATGCCGCTTCGTCTTCATCGCTGTCCATATCGCACCCGCCGGTAAAATTCCACTCTGCTTGGTTTACGCAGCCGGCTCAATCAGTGCCCGCCTACGTTGCCGCGCGAGATGGAGTGGCGGAGAGGGCGGGATTCGAACCCGCGTTAGGCTATGAACCTAAACACGCTTTCCAGGCGTGCGACTTAAACCACTCATCCACCTCTCCGTGGACCCGATAGCATTCGACGCATTGCACGTCGCAAAGCCCGAAATTATACCTTGGCGGCGTGCCTCGAAGCGATCTCCTCAACGCCTCAGGGCGGGAAGCCGGAAGCCGTAGAGCTGTCGGTAGAAGAGGAACAGGAGCACCGCAACCATGATCGCGTGCACCGGCCACAGGCCCAGCCAGCCCGGCACCTTCCCCTGCGCGGTCCACGCCTGGAATATCGACAGCAGGTTGTTGTACAGCGCGTACACCAGCACGGCCATCACCAGGTTCCAGGAGCGCCCGCTGCGCGGGTTCACCACCGCCAGCGGCACCGCGAAGAGCGCCATGATGAGCACCGCCAGCGGAAGTGCCAGGCGCCAGTGGAGCTCGGCCACCTGCTCGGGACGATGCTCGGTGAAGAGATCCATCGTCGTGGTGGCCTTGGTCGAAGGTGCCTGGCGCTTCGCCTCGCGGGGCTCGATCCTGAGCGCGTAGCGGTCGAAGTCCACGGTGCGGTAATCGAGCGTTCCCGGCGTGCCTTCGTAGCGGCGGCCGTTCATGAGCACCACGAAGCGGTCGCCGTTCTCCGCGGTCTCGATGAAACCGCGCTGCGCCACCATGACCCCCATGCGGTCGTTCTGCGTCGACTGGACGAAGATGTTGTTCACCACGTCGTCGCGCTCGGAGAGTTTGTCGACGAAGAACACTCGATCCGAGCTGCGGGACTCGCGGAACACCCCGGGTGTCACGCTCGAGACCTCGTCGCGGCTCTCCAGCAGCCGCTGGTACTCGACGCTCTGCGCCTGGGACCACGGCGCCACGCCGAGCGACAGCAGGGCACACACCAGCGCCACCGGCAGCGCGAACTGCAGCACCGGGCGTATCCACGCCGCGATGGAAAGCCCGGACGTGAACCACACCGTCATCTCGCTATCGCGGTAGCTGCGCGTGAGCGCGAGCAGCACCGCGACGAATACCGCGATGCCGAGCAGGACCGGGAGATAGTTCAGGATGCCGAAGGCGATGAGCCCCAGGACCGCCTCGGGGATCACGTCGCCGATCGCTGCCTTGCCGAGCAGCAGGATCAGCAGCCGCGTGAGGATGATCGCCAGCAGCACGCCGATCACGGCAATCGCGATCAGGCTGAACTCGCGGATCAGGCTGCGCTGGAATATCACGGGTGCTGTTACAAACAGGGCATGCGAAGCATGGGATAATCCGCCCCTTCGCGATCTGCGCCAAGCCGAGGAAAACAAATGGAATTTAGCATAAAGGCGGGAAGCCCCGAAAAGCACCGCAGCGGATGCGTGGTGGTGGGCGTCTTCGACGGGCGCAAGCTCTCCGCCGCGGCGCAATCCCTCGACGGTGCATCTCGCGGCTATCTCGCCGACGTGCTGAAGGGCGGCGACCTCGAAGGCTCGCTCGGCAAGACGCTGATGCTGCACAAGGTCCCGCACCTGTTGGCCGATCGCATCCTCCTCGTGGGGCTGGGCCGCGAGCGCGATTTCAACGAGGGCGC
>DATLEL010000405.1:0-4386 GCA_035525255.1 Usitatibacter sp. | reverse complement strand
GTCGCCACCGGGACGCACGCTTCGCTGGTGGCGGAGAGCGGGCTTTATGCGCGCCTCGCGGCGCTGCAATTTACCGACACCTGAATATGTCCGCAGATAAACGCAGATAAACGCGGATAAACCAAACCTACAAGGGTGGGTCGGCGCGAACCATCCCCGCTGCCAAGTGACTTACCGATACCCATGAACCATCTGCGTTTATCTGCGTTTATCTGCGGACAAATCTTCTGCCTGGGTTTCGCGCTGGCGCAGTCGCCAGCCGCCACCGAAGAAGACCCCTTCCGCCATTTCGAGGACGCCGCGGATGCGCGCACCCAGGCGTTCTTCCGCGACGAATCGGCCAGGGCCCGCATGGCGCTGGACCGCATTCCCGGCCGCGCGGCGCTGCTCGAGCGCATCCGTGCGCTCGCGGCCGCGGAGACCACGGTGCACGAGGTGAAGCTGGGCGGCACGCGCGTGTTCTACCTGAAGTCGTTGCCGGGCCGCGCGACGGCCGCGCTCTACATGCGCGAAAGCCTCGCCGGGGCCGAGCGCCTGTTGTTCGATCCGGCCGCCACGCCGCGCGCCTCCGCGAGCCTCGCCATCGATGGCTTCTCACCCGCGCCCGACGGACGGCACGTCGCGCTCGGGCTCTCCGAAGGCGGGCGCGAGCAGGCGCTGCTGCGCGTGATCGTGGTCGAGGGCGCGCGGATGGCGCCCTTCGAAATCGATCGTGCAAGCGCCGTGCACGACCTGGCCTGGCATCCCGACGGCCGCTCGTTCTTCTACGCGCGCGCGTCCGAATCGGGACCGCGTCGCCTCGGAGCCGCCCGCATTTATCGCCATGTGCTCGGACGCGCGTCGGAACGCGACGAGGTCGTGTTCGCGCCGGGCGTCGGCGGCGCGCGCGACGTGCCGGAAGCGGCGTTCGCATCGCTGCACCTGCCGGCGGATTCCCGCTATGCCTACGCGATCGCACGCGATGGGTTGCGCCGCGATGCGGTGGTGCACGTGACGGACCTGCGCGAGCTCGGGCTCGGCAAGCCCCAGTGGCGGCGGCTCGCCGGCCTCGCCGACGAGGTGCTCGACGTCCAGGGCGCCCGCAACGACCTCTACGTGCTCTCGCGCCTGCAGGCCCCGCGCCATCGCGTGCTGCGCGTGAAGGGCGAGGCGCGCAACATGGCCGAGGCGCGCGTCGTCGTCCCCCAGGGCGACTCGGTGATCGAGGCCATGGCGCTCGCCCGCGACGCGCTCTACCTGCGCACCATGGTGGGCGGCGTGGACCGCCTCGAGCGCATTCCCTTCGGCCTCATGGGGACGCGCGCGCCGGAGTTCGTGCGGATCCCGTTCGATAACGCGATCTCGCAGCTCCTCGCGAGCCCGCGCGCGGACGGCGCGCAGCTGCGCCTGCAGGGCTGGATCGAGCCCCCGACGCTGCTGCAGGTGGACAAGCGCGGCGAGACGCAGCGCCTCGCGCTCCAGCCCGCGGCGGTGGCGAGCTACGCGGAGATGGACGAGGTGCGCCTCTACGCCCCGAGCCATGACGGCGTGAAAGTGCCGGTGACGCTGGTGTACCGCAAGACCACGCGCCTCGGCGGAGACAATCCCACGCTGCTGTTGGCGCATGGCGCCTACGGGGAAACCGTTCGTGCGACGTTCGACGCGAGCCGGCTCGCCTGGCTCGAGCGTGGCGGCGTGCTGGCGATCGCGCACGTGCGGGGCGGCGGCGAGTACGGAGCGACCTGGCACCAGGGCGGCAGCCGCAGGGCGAAGGCCAACAGCGAGCTCGACCTGGTCGCGGCGGCGCAATTCGTGTCGGAGTACGGATTCGCGAGCCCCAGGCGCCTCGTCGCGGTGGCGACCGGCGCCGGCGCACTCGCGGTCGAAGGGGCGGTGGCGAGGCGCCCCGAGCTCTTTGCCGCGGTGGTGCTGCGCGCGCCGCTTGCGGACCTGCTGCGCGCGGAGCAGGGCGTGCACGGCGCTGCGAGCGTCGGCGAGCTGGGTTCCGCGGCGACTGCGCCCGGTGCCGAGGCATTGCGCGCGATCTCGCCTTACCACCGCGTCGGCACTGTGCATCCGGCGGCGCTGCTGAGCGTCGGCGCGAACGATGGGCGCGTCGATGCGTGGCACGCCGCCAAGCTTGCGGCGCGCCTGCAGCCGGCGGCGGGAACGCGGCCGGTGCTGCTGCGCGTCGACGATGGGGGGCACCCGCCTTCGCCGATTCGCGCGCAGCGCGACGAGGAGCTCGCCGACATCTACGCATTCGCGTTGTGGCAGATGGATGAGCCCGGATTCCAATGGCCGGTGCCTGCGCCCGTGCCGCCGGTCACGCTTCCTGCGACGCCACCTGCCGAGCCGCCCGCAGCGCCCGCGTCAACGCCGCCCGCACCCGCGCCGGCAGTGCCCGCCACACCGCCGCCGGCGGCCACGCCGCCGAGCACCGATCCGCGTAACCCCAATCCGGAGCGTCCGTGATGAGCCTCGGCGCGCGCGCCTGGCGCTACGCGTGGGCCGCGCCCGCGACGTTCATCGGCCTGCTCGCGGGATCCGTGGTGCTGCTCCTCGGCGGCACCGTGCAGCGGCGCGAAGGCGCGCTCGAGTTCGCCGGCGGGGCGCTCGCTCGAGCCGTGATGCGGCTGCCGCCGCGGATGCGCTTCGGCGCCCTCACGCTCGGCCACGCCATCCTCGGCCTCGACGGCGCCACCCTCGACCACTGCCGCTGCCACGAGCAGGTGCACGTGCGCCAGTACGAGCGCTGGGGACCGTTGTTCCTGCCACTCTACGTCGCGTCCAGTGCCTTGCAGCTCGCCTGCGGACGCGACCCGTATCGCGACAACCGCTTCGAACGCGAGGCGTTCGCGCAGGAGCGCGTGGACCGGGAAGGGCGGCGCGTCTAGGTCTCCGACCGCGGCAGGTCGTCGTCGGGACCGACGTCGCGCCGCCGGTGCCCGCGCCGCGCCAGTCCCTCGCGCAGCATGAATTCGATCTGCGCGTTGACGCTGCGCAGCTCGCGTTGGGCGAGGCGCTCCAGCTCGGCCCAGACCGCCGGGTCGAGCCGCAGCAGGAACGCCTTGCGCTCGGCCATGCCGTCAGCCGCCGTAGAGCGTTCCCGTATTGATCCCCGGCTGCACCTCGCTCTCGGCGCATAGCACGGTCATCAGGTTGGACACCATCGCCGCGCGACGCTCGTCGTCGAGCTCGACGACCTTCTTCGCGGACAGCTCCGACAGCGCCATCTGCACCATCGACACGGCGCCGTGCACGATCTTCTGGCGGGCCGCGATGATCGCCTCGGCCTGCTGTCGGCGCAGCATCACCTGCGCGATCTCGGGGGCGTACGCGAGATGCATCAGCCGCGATTCGTCGACGATCACGCCGGCCGGGTCGAGTCGGGCCTGCAGCTCGACGACGAGCGCACGGGCCACTACATCGGCGGACTCGAGCAGCGTCGGCTCGGGGCGCGTGGCGTCGACCGGTGCCTCACCCTCGTCGTACGCGAACGACGACGCGAGATGGCGCACGGCGGCTTCGCTCTGCACCTTGACGAAGTTCTCGTAGTCGTCGACGTCGAACGCGGCCTTTGCGGTGTCGTCCACGTGCCACACCACGACGGCGGCGATCTCGATCGGATTGCCGCGCTTGTCGTTGACCTTCAGGCGGTCGCCATTGAGGTTGCGGGCGCGCAGCGACAGCTTGCGCCGCGTATAGAAGGGGTTCGTCGCGCGCAGTCCCGGCACCCGGGTGGTGCCGCGGTACGCACCGAACAGCTGGAGGATCGCCGCCTCGTTCGGCTGCAGGGTGTAGAGGCCCGCGAACGTCAGCATCGCCATCACGAGCAGAACGATGGCGATCAACAGCCGAAGGCCGCCGAACGGGTGCGTCGCGTCCCACAGCATCACGCCGCCGCCGATGAGCAGCGCGAAGCCGAGGCCGAGTGCGATGAAGCCGCTGCCGGTCACGACGGTGCGCTCGAGGTGCGCAGTGCCGGCATCGGGAAGCCTGGACATGGCGGTTCTCCCTCCAATGCGCCGACGGTATGGCGCGGTATCCAAATGATATCACCGTGATAACGGTCGTCAATGCCGCCGGTCGGGGTGATGCCGTCCGCCCGCGTTGCCGGCGGCAGGAGGCCGTGGAAAGCGGTGCGCTATAGTGGCGCTGCACTTTCCGACGACCGCGTCGTCGTTGCCTGCACCTCTTCCACTGCCCACCCCGACCTTGGAACCCGTCCCCGCCGAGTCCTTGCGCCGGGACGTCCGGGTGATCGGTGTCATCGGCGTCGCGCACGCGACCTCGCACTTCCTGCAGCTCGTGCTGCCCCCGCTGTTCCCGCTGCTGCGCGCTGATTTCGACGTTTCATGGACGCTGCTCGGGGCGCTCGTTGCCGTGTTCTACCTGGCCAGCGCC
>DATLEL010000402.1:0-2230 GCA_035525255.1 Usitatibacter sp. | reverse complement strand
TCCCAGGAAAACGGCGGCACCTGGTCCTGCAGGAGCGCCAGCTCCTCGGCCACGTCGACGGGAATCAGGTCGGGACGCACCGAAAGCAGCTGGCCGAATTTAACGAAGACGGGGCCCAGCGATTCGAGGGCCATGCGCAGGCGCCCTCCGCGCGGGCGCGCGCGATCCGCACCCGCGTAGGCAGTGCGCAACATGCCGCGCAGCCCCCAGGCGCCGCGGCGCGGAATGAATTCGTCGAGCCCGAAGCGGCCGAGCGTGTGCAGGATGCGGAAAAGGCGCAGGGCTCGCATGGGAAGCGGGATTCTACCCGTCAAAACAGGCGATTACGGGTGAAATTTGACCCCCGCAGCCCCGTACCGGACCATGCGGGCCATGACCTACCAGGCCGATCGCCCGTTCACGCTTTACTTCGTCCGCCACGGCGTGACGGAACCGAACTTCCGCGGCTTCCGCTGCGGTGGCGACCTCGACCTTCCCCTGATGGACATCGGCTGCGACCAGGCCTACCTGCTCGCCAAGCAGATGGAAAAGATGAACCTCAAGATCGGCGTGATCATCGCCGGCTCGCTCATCCGCACCCGCCAGACGGCCTCCATCATCAGCGGCGTGCTGGGCAACGTGCCGGTCGAAGTGGAGCCGCTGGTGAACGAGCGCCGCCTGGGCCAGTGGAACAACCGCCCGATCGCCGAGACCGAGGAACTGCTCGCGGCGCGCGTGACGCCGCCGGGCGGCGAGTCGGAGGACGAATTCACCCAGCGCATCTCGCTCGCGCTCGAGCACATGCGCCCCTACCTGGATCGCCGCCCGCTGCTGGTGTCGAGCAAGGGCGTGGGCCGCGTCCTCAACGGGTTGCTCGGCGGCTCCGGCCGCATGCAGGTGGGCAACGGTGAAATCGTGGAGTTCTCGGTGCAGAAGCACCAGGGCCAGAGCCACCTCCGGGTGGTCCGCCCGCACCACGCTTAAGCGCTAGGCAGTCACCGCCGCGATCCGCGCGCGAGCCTTCGGCACTTCATCCTCGTGGTCCCGCAGCTCGGCGTGCAGGCACGTCCACTCGCGCCCGTCGGCGCGCGCCATCAGCCACTCGTGGATGAAGAAGTTCTGGTTGCGGTCGGAGAGCACCGGCGTGTGCCCGGTGTCGGGCACGTGCATCACCGTCACGTTGTGGCGCTGGCGCATGCGCTTGATCGTGGGCGGCAGCAGCGCGTCCGAAAGCATGCCGTGGATCAGCAGCACCGGGCAGTGCACCCGGCTCCATAGCGACCACTGGTCGAGGGACTCCTGCGCGTCGGCGCGGAACGCCTGCAGCGCGCGCACGTCGTGGCGGTAGACGCGCCCGCCCTCTTCGTCGCTCCACTTCGTCTGGTGGAAGGTCACGTTGAAGCGGATGTCGTCGCTGATGGGGCCGTCGTTCTTCTGCGAAGCACCGATCTTGCGCAGCAGGTCCGCCGGGTCGCGGAACACGTAGTGGCGAGCGAGGGTCTGCGAGCGCCGCTTGCGCCGCGCCTTGGGAATGAAAGGGCCGATGTCGTTCAGGATCAGCTGGCTCACCAGGCTGGGGTGCCTGGCGGTGAGCTCGATCGCGGCGCTTCCTCCCATGGACGATCCCAGCAGGATCACCGGGCCGCCGCCCAGGTGGTCGATCATCTGCCGCAGCTGCTCGACGTAGGTGCCGAGGGAATAGTCGCGCTCGTCGGACATCCAGCCCGAGCGGCCGCGGCCGACCCAGTCCATGCAGACCACGCGGAAGTGGCTCTCGAGGTCCGCGGCGAGGTAGTTGAAGCGCATCGCCGTGTTGGCGACACCGCCGACGCACAGCACGATGGGCGCGGCCACGTCTCCCCACTCGGTGTACGCGACCTTCACCGGGTACGGCTTGCGGAAGCGCGGCGAGCAGCGCTGCAGTCGCACCGGGTGGTGGTAGTCGAAGTGGCGCAGGTCGAACTGGTGATCGAAGCGCGCGATGACGCGTTTCGCGAGCGCCATGTATTCGTCCCACGTCTTGAGGACGCGCCGGCGGCCCGGGATGATCGGCTCCCAGTCGGGATGATGGCGCCTGCGCCGCTTGGCCGCATCCGCGCTGGCGCGCGTCGCCATCAGCCTTCGTCCTTCTCGTAGCCCAGCGACACTGCGCGGTTTCGCTCCCGCTCGCGCTCACGCTGGCGCAGCACGTCGATCATCACGTTGAAGGTGCGCGCGAGCTGGCCCACCTCGTCGTTGGTGCGCACCGTCA
>DATLEL010000397.1:0-7613 GCA_035525255.1 Usitatibacter sp. | reverse complement strand
GTTTCGCCGCGTGACGGGCGTCTCGCCCTATGCCTACATTCGCCGGCGCCGCATTGCGCGCTCCGCGCTCCTGCTGGCGGGTAGCAAGCTGCCGATCGTGGAGATCGCGCGCATCGTTGGATTCAAGACGCACGCGCATTTTTCGGGCGCGTTCCTCAAGACGGTCGGCTTGACGCCCCGGACCTATCGCCTCCGCTATGGCTCGACCGGACGGGTCTTGGCCCCGTCTGTGCGCAGGACCGAGGTTCGCGTCGCCGCCGAAATGGCGTAGGGCAACACCAACGCCGCCTAGTGCGGCTTCGCGGTGCGCTCGCCTCGCTGATCGCGCCGGTAGCGCATCGGCGTCGTCCCGGTAGCCTCGCCGAACGCCCGCGTGAAGTGCGCCTGGGTCTGGTAACCGACGCGTCCCGCAATGTCCTGCAGCGGCAGCTCCGTCGTCGCGAGCAGCTCCCTCGCGCGTGCTATCCGGCGCTGGGTGACGAAGTCGTGTGGCGTCATCCCCATCGAGCGCCGGAACATCCGCGAAAAGTGATGGGTGCTGAGGCAGGCGACGCTCGACATTTCCTCGACGCCGATCTGCCCATCGAGGTTTTCGTCCACGTAGGCCACTACGCGCAGCAGCCGCTTGGCCGCAATTCCGCGGCCGAATGCGTAGTGCCGTTGAAGGTGGCCGGCGATCACCGGCGCGAGGGTCTGCAGGTAGGCCGGCGTTGGCGGGCGTCCCACGCGGAAGCCGCAACGGATCGTGTTCGCGAGGTTGAAAAGATGCGGGTCGCAGCACTCATGGGCCGGGACCGATGCGGCGCGGCCGCCGACCAGGATCGGCTCCAGCAGGAGCATCACCTTGTCCTGCGGGGAAGGCTCGCCGGCGCGGTCCGAAGACTCGGGCGGGAACACCGCAACGATCGGCTCGAACATTTCGCGCACCAGCACGCACAACCGCTGCCTGATCACGGCCGGTACTTCCCCTTCCCAGGACGGCGGTATGTAAACCGCGGCGAGACCCGGCGCGGAGACCACCTCCGGCTGGGGCAGCGCGATCATGGCTTGCGCTCGGCGCCGTGCTGGCCGCTCACGATGCAGTCGAGGAGCGCGTCCAGGTCCACGGGCTTCGTCATGTGGATGTCGATGCCCGATTCGATGCTGCGAGCGCGGTCGGACTCGCGGCCGAACCCGGTGACGGCGACGATGAAGAGATCGCGCAGCTGCGGATGCGCTCGCAAGTCGCGCGCGACCTGGTAGCCGTCCATATCGGGCAGGCCGATGTCGAGAATGACCACCTCGGGCTTGAAGTCGACAGCCTCGGAGACCGCGGGCACGCCTTCATAAACGATACGCACCTCGTGTCCCGCGCTGGCGAACACCAGGCGTAGCGAATCGGCCGAATCGCGATTGTCGTCGATGATGAGCACGCGCCTCCCGGTAACGGGGATGCGCGTCCTCGCGGGCCGAGACGACGGCGCGCTGCTGGCTTCGCCCAGGGGAAGCCGGACCACGAACTCGCTGCCCAGGGACTTCCCGGCGCTAAGGGCCTCGATGGTGCCGCCGTGCAGGCCCACGAGGCGCTTGGCCAGCGTGAGCCCGAGCCCGATGCCGGTCCGCGAGTGATCCGCGGACCCGGTCGCCTGGACGAAGAGGTCGAAGATGCGCGGCAGGAAGGAGGGATCGATTCCAATCCCGTTGTCGCGCACCCGTACCGTGACGCACGCCGGGCCCTCGCGCGATGTGGGTTCCTTCTCGGCCGACAGCCACACCCGTCCGCCCGCGCGCGTGAACTTGGAAGCATTGACCAGGAGATTGGTGAAGATCTGGTCGAGGCGCAGCGGGTCGGCGTGGACCATGAGGGGCTCTGGCGGCAGGCTCACCGCGAGCTGCTGCTGCAGCTTGCGCCGCTCCGCGTCGGTCGAATCGACCGCGCCGTTCAACACCGCGACGAGGTCGACCGGCTCACGGTTCAGCTGGATCTTGCCGTAGGTGATGCGCGCAACGTCCAGCAAGTCATCGATCAGCCGCGCCATGTGCGCAGTCTGGCGATCGATGATCTCCCGTGCCTTGCCCATGATGGTTTCGTCGCGCGAGTCCCCCAGCAGCCGGGCGGCATTTCGCACGCCGGAGAGCGGGTTGCGCAGCTCGTGGGCGAGCAGCGCGAGAAATTCGTTCTTGCCCTGGTCGAGCTCCATCAGCGCGGCTTCGGCCTCCGCCATGTCGGTGATGTCCACGCTCGAGCCGACGTAACCGATGAGCTGGCCGTTGGGCACCAGGCGCGGCATCGCACTCAGCTTCATCCAGCGGAAAGTGCCGTCGGCGCGCCGCAAACGCGTCCGCGCCTCGAAACGCAGCCGTTGCCGCAGCGCCGCGGCATAGGCGTCGACGTAAGCGGCGCGATCGTCCGGATGGATGAAGGGAACCAGGCCGCCCCGGCGAATCTCGCTCTCTGGCTCGCCGACGAAATCCTCGAAAGCGCGGTTCACGAAACGGCAGCCCTCGAGGTCATTCACCCAGATGAGCACCGGCGCGCTGTCGGCCAGCAGCTCGAACCGCTGCTCGCTTTCGCGCAGCGAATGCTCGGCGCGCTTGAGGTGGTCGATGTCCACCAGCATGAGCACCGCGCCGTCGATCTTGTGATCCATGGTGCGGTAGGGACGGATGCGCAGGGAATACCAGCGGTCGTTGCGGTCGCGCACCTCCCGCTCGCGCGTGGCGACCGTCTCGATCACCTCCACGATCAGGGCCTCGAGGTCGGGCACGTCGATGTTGAGCTTGATGTCGGCGATCGGACGCCCCACGTCGGGCGGGATCAGGTTGAGCACCTTCTCGGCCGTCTGCGTGAAGCGGCGGATGCGCAAGTCCGGCCCCAGCATCACGATGGCCATGTTCACGCTGGACAGGAGGTTGGTGAGGTCGTCGTTGGTCTGGGAGAGCTCGTTGTTGCGGTTCTGCAGCTCGTCGTTGACGGTGGCGAGCTCCTCGTTGGCGCTCTGTATCTCCTCCTTCGAGGTCTCGAGCTCCTCGTTGATGCTCTGCAGCTCCTCGTTGGCGCTCTGCACCTCCTCGTTCGCGCTCTGCAGCTCCTCGTTCGCGGCCTCCTGCTGCTCGATCACCGACTGCAGGTACTCGCGCGTGGCGGAAAGCTCCTGCTTGAGCCGGGTAACCTCCTGCTGGCTGTCTTCGTCGTGTGAAGCGGGAATCTTCTCGGCGGCGGCTCGCGCCACGGCGGCCAGCTCGCGAGCGCGCGCTTCCACGCGCTGCGCGGGTTCTTCGAACAGCACCAGGTAGGCGCCCTCGGTCGCGACGGCACCTCGCACGGGCATGACGACCAGGTCCACTTCGCGCCAGCCGCCATCGGATCTCACGCGCAGGCCTTCTTCGCGGACCACTGTCTTTTCGCGGCGTGCCTTGTGCAGGGCGCCGCGCACCGCGACCAGCAGGCCTTCGCGCAGCATCTTGAGGAAATTGAGCGTTGCCCGGCCTGGCGCCGGGGCCAGGTACGGCCCCGTATCGCCGCGGAACTGGATGACGTCCAGGTCCTCATCGAGCAGCACGCCCGGTGGCGCGTAGCGCGCGAGCAGGACGCGATCGGCCTCCTTTTGTGATTCGGGACTCAGCGGCGAAGCCGCAGCCGCCGCGTTTCGAGCCACCGCGACGGAGCTCCAGCGCGAGGCCGAGGTGGGCAGGGCGGGGGCGAGCACGCGCTGCGAGCGCTTGCGCTGGTAGATCTTGTTCTTGGCATCGTTCAGGTCGAAAAGGTCACGGTACGAGCCGATGGTCTCGGAGCCGCCCAGCCACAGGTAGCCGTCCTGGCGCAGCGAATAATGCAGCAGCGGGATGAGGCGCTGCTGCAAGACCGGCTCCAGGTAGATGAGCATGTTGCGGCAGGCGACCAGGTCCAGGCGCGAGAACGGCGGGTCCGCGAGCGCGTTCTGGCGCGCAAATACGCACATGTCGCGAATGGGCTTGGCGATACGGTAGCTGCCGTCGACTTCCACGAAGAAACGCCGCAGCCGCTCGGGCGAAACGTCCTGGATGATGCCCTTGGTGTAGATGCCGCTCCGGGCGCGATCGATGCCAAGCCCATTCAGGTCCGTGGCAAAAATCTGCATCGGCACGCGCTTGCCGGTGGCCTCGGCGAACTCCGTGTAGGCGATAGCCAGCGAATAGGCTTCTTCCCCGGTGGAGCAGCCCAGCGTCCAGACGCGCAGCGGATCGTGGCGCTCGCGTGTCTCCACCAGATTGTGAAAGAAGACGGTCTTCAACGCCTCATATGCCTCCGGGTTGCGGAAGAAGCTGGTGACGTTGATGAGGACGTCCTGGTAGAGGGCATTCACCTCCTCGGGCTTGCTCTGCAGCAGGCGCAGGTAGTCGCGCAGCCCGTCCAGCTTGTGCAGCACCATGCGCCGCGTGATGCGCCGATGGAGCGTGTTCTTCTTGTAGTTGCCGAAATCGACCCCGGTGCCCTGGCGCAGCATCTCGACCACGCGCGTGAACGCAGGCTCTTGCACGGCGGACGGATCGGCCGCGGCAGGCGCGACATACGGATGGCGCGCGATGCGTCCCAGCTCGCGCGCGATCTCCTCCGGTGGCAGCACGAAGTCGACGCAACCCGAGTGCACCGCGCTGCGCGGCATGCTGGTTTGCTCGGCCGTGTCGTCCTGGGCGAAGGTGATGCCGCCCGCTGCCTTGATCTCCTGCAGGCCCAGGGTGCCGTCGCTCGCTGTTCCCGACAACACGATGCCGATCGCCTTGTGCCCGTGCTCCTCGGCAAGCGACCGCATGAAATGGTCGATGGGCCGCGACTGCCCGCGGACTTCGAGGCGTGGCCCCAGCTGCAACATGCGCTCGCCGAATACGAGGCTTTTGTTGGGGGGAATCACGTAGACGTGATTCGGCTCCACCGGGGTCGCGCCCTTCAACTCCAGCACCGGCATCTTGGTCGCCCGGCCGAGAATCTCCGTAAGCATGCTGCTGTGGGTTGGCGAGAGGTGCTGCACCATCACGAAGGCCATGCCGGTGTCCGTGGGCAGCGCCTTCAACAGCGCCGTGAATGCCTCCACGCCGCCTGCGGATGCGCCCGCTGCCACGATTGGAAATGGCAGGCCGTGGTCGGGCGTCGTGTGCTCGACGGCGGGGTTCACGTTGGGATTGACGACTTCCTCAGGCGTAGCGTCCGGCGCCAGCTCGTGCGGGGGCAATGGCGGCTCTCCCTGGAGCGCGCCGGGCACGGCTTGGGATTTCTTTCGTGGCATCGTATGTCCGAAACCTGCTGGGCTCGAGCATTTCGTCAGTTGGAATTCTGCCCGGAAAACACTTTGATCGTCGGCCCGTTCGAACGAAGCGAGCCCACGCCCTGTCAGACTAGCCCATGACCAACGGCCGCCTCGTGGTGATCGGCGCCTCGGCGGGCGGCGTTCGCGCGCTGCAAACGCTGGCGGCGGGGTTGTCTCCGGATTTTCCTGCGCCGATCCTGGTAGTCCTGCACGTCGGCAGCCATCGCAGCATCTTGCCGGAATTGCTGACGCGAAAAGGCCCACTGCCCGCGATTCATGCAGCCGACGGACAGGCAATCGCCCCCGGCCGTATCCATGTCGCGCCGCCGGATCACCACATGCTGGTGCAAGACGGGGTATTGCGCCTCACGCGCGGGCCGAAGGAGAACCACACGCGCCCCGCCGTGGACCCCCTGTTTCGCACGGCCGCATTGTCATGGGGCGCACGCACTATTGGCGTGCTCCTCACGGGTCACCTCGACGACGGCACCGCGGGCCTGCAGTCCATCAAGAGCTGCGGCGGGACAGTGGTGGTGCAGTCGCCCGACGATGCCGAGGCCCCGGGGATGCCGCTCAGCGCGCTACGCTTCGTGCAGGTCGACCACCAGGTGCCGCTCGCTTCGATGGCGACTTTGCTGCGCAGCCTCGCCGCCTCCGACCCTGTGGCGCGCGTGAAGCCGTCGGCGGAAATCCTTCACGAGAACCAGATCATGTTGGGGAAAGGCGACTTCATGGAGCATCTCAAGGCCATCGGCCGGCCCTCGACTTTCGTCTGCCCCGATTGCGAGGGCTGCCTGTGGGAAGTCAATGCCACGACACCGCCGCGCTTTCGATGCCACACCGGGCACGCCTACACGCTCAGAACGTTGCAACACGCTCAAGCCCTGGGCACGGACGACGCACTCTGGGGCGCGCTGCGGGCGCTGCAGGAGAAAGAGATGCTCCTCAGGACGCTCGCGCAGAGCGAGCGCGGCAATGGCGGTGAAGAGGCCGACAGGTTGGAGCGCGAAGCGGTGGAAGTGGCGGCGCAGGCCATGACTCTGCGCGGAGTGATCGAGAACCTTCCCTCGCCCCCCGAGTAGCGCTGGTATTTACTACAGCGCGAGGCGGAATCCGATGTTGCTCGCCGCGCTCGAAGGCGTGTTGGAGCTTCGTGCAGCAACGCGGTAGCGATTGCAGTAGGAGTCGTGGCACAGGAAGGAGCCGCCGCGCATGGCGCGCGTGCCCGCGCTGAACCAGTCCTCGCACCATTCCCACACGTTTCCCGAGGTGTTGTACAAGCCCCAACCATTGGGAGCGAACGAGTGAACCGGCATCGTGCCCGGCTGCCAGCCGGCCGCGGGCGCGTTGGGAAAAACGCCCTGCCAGATGTTGCAACGGGTCTCGCCATCCGGGCGCAGTTCGTCGCCCCACGGATAGCGTTTCTGCATCAGCGCGCCACGCGCCGCGCATTCCCACTCGGGCTCCGTGGGGAGCCGCGCACCGGCCCATTCGCAATAGGCCTTCGCGTCGTGCCACGAGACGTGCACCACGGGATGCTCGCGGCGGTCGTGTACATGGGAGCCGGGTCCTTCGGGACGCTGCCAGGAGGCGTCATCGATCGCCAGCCACCACGGCAATCCCGCCGGAACCTGCCTCGCGGCGGCGCGTACCGCGGGATCGACCTGCAGGTAGAACACGAACGACTGGCCGAGCTGCTCCGCTTGCGTCACATATCGCGTCGCACGTACGAAATCGCCGAACTCGCGGTTGCTCACCGCGGTCGCTGCGATACGGAACGGCGCGAGCGACACGCTGCGGGCAGGTCCTTCCCCGTCGGTTGCGAAGCCTTCGTCCGAATCGGTGCCCATGATGAACTCGCCACCCGGAATGGAGCACCAGTCCGTGGCGATTGCCGTCTTCGCGGGCGCGCGCACCGGGCGCGCCAGGGTGACGATCGCGACGTTCGACGGAGCGCAGCAGGGCTTCACCTCCATCGCTAGGCCTGCTCCTTCTCCCAGAATGCCGGCGGAGCCTTCTGCGCGCGCATCAGCTCCAGGATTCGCTCGCGCGGGATCACGCCGCAGCGCTTCGCCCAGGCGTCGTACGCCGTCAACATTTCCCGCACGCGCTCGGGATGCTTCGCCGCGAGGTCGTTCATCTCGGTGCGGTCCTCCTCCATGTCGTACAGCTCCCACGGCCGCGGATAATTGCGCACCAGCTTCCACTTGCCGATGCGCACCGCGGCATTTCCCTCGTGCTCCCAGAACATCGGCGGGCGGCTCGGCTGCTCCTTCGTGAATGCGGGCCGGAGGCTATGCCCTTCCAGCGGAGCCACGTCGCGCCCGGGCCATTGGGTGGGGTAGGGCG
>DATLEL010000386.1:0-6048 GCA_035525255.1 Usitatibacter sp. | reverse complement strand
CCGGCGCCGGCCATGGCGGCGCACATCACGGCGAGCTCGCCCGCGCCGGAGATCAGCGGGAAGCCGAGGTACTTCGAGAACACCGCGTTGCCGGACACGTAGGCGAAGGCCGCGAGGGCCGAGGCGATCATCACCGTCGGCATGATCGCGAGGCCGTCCAGGCCATCGGTGAGGTTCACCGCGTTGGAGATGCCGACCACGAAGACGCACCCCAGCACCACGAAGCCCACGGTGCCGAGCGGGATCGCGATCGCCTTGAAGAACGGCACGATGAGCTCGGTCTGCTGCGGCAGCTTCGCGCTGTAGGCGAGATAGGACACCGCGATCGCGGCGATGACGAATTGCCAGAAGAGCTTCTCCCGCGCCGAGAGCCCCTTGGGATTGCGATGCACGACTTTCCGCCAGTCGTCCACCCAGCCCACGGCGCCGAAGCCGAGCGTGGTGAGGAGGCAGATCCACACGTAGCGGTTCTCGAGGTCGGCCCACAGCAGCGTGGTGACCGCGATGGAGACCAGGATCAGCGCGCCTCCCATGGTGGGCGTGCCGCTCTTCACCAGGTGGGTCTGCGGCCCGTCGTCGCGCACCGCCTGGCCGATCTTGTAGGCGGTGAGCTTGCGGATCATCGCGGGGCCGACGATGAACGAGATCACCAGCGCGGTGAGCGCCGCCAGCACCGCGCGCAGCGTGATGTAGGTGAACACGTTGAACGCGCGGAAGCTCGGATCCTTCGCGAGCCACTGCGCGAGCTCATACAGCATCGCTGCCTCCCCCGGCGAGCGCATCGGCGACACGCTCCATCTGCATGAACCGCGATCCCTTGACGAGCACCGTGGCGCCCGCCACCGCTTCACCTTTCGCGGCGGCGATCAACGCGGCGACGTCGTCGAACACGCGGGCTCCGCTGCCGAAGCCTTCGGCCGCGTGCCGGCTGTCCGATCCCAGCGTGTAGAGCGCGTCGATGCCATGCGACTTGGCGTAAGCCCCGATCTCGCGGTGCATCGCATCGGCGCCCGCGCCCAGCTCGCCCATGTCGCCCATCACGAAGACCTTGCGAGCGCGCTCCACCGCGAGCACCTGCACCGCGGCTCGCATGGATTCGGGATTGGCGTTGTAGCTGTCGTCGATCACCCAGCCGCCGGCGGCGCCGCGGCGGCGCTGCAGCCGGCCGGGGACGCCGGTGAATCCCGCGAGCCCCGCCTGCATCGCGCGGGGCGGCATCTCCAGCGCGTGGGCGGCCGCGCAGGCGGCGAGCGCGTTCCTCGCGTTGTGCTCGCCCGTTACTTGCAGCGTGACCGCGAAGGCATCGAGGGGCGTCACGATGCGAAGCTGCCCGCCCTCGGCCGTGCCGCGGACGGCGGCGCGCTCGGAGAGACCGAAGGTCACGATGCGGCGCCCGCTGTTCAGGCCTTTCCAATACCCCGCGTGGGCATCGTCCTCGTTCACCACTGCGATGCCCGACGGCTTCAGTCCCGCGTAGATCTCGCCCTTGGCGCGGGCGATGGCTTCGACGCTGCCGAGCATGCCGACGTGCGCGCGCTGCGCATTGTTCACCAGCGCGACCGTCGGCTGGGCAATGCGCGTGAGGTAATCGATCTCCCCCGCGTGGTTCATGCCCATCTCGATCACGGCGTAGTGGTGGTGCTCGCGCAGCCTGAGCAGCGTGAGCGGCATGCCGATGTCGTTGTTGAGGTTGCCTTCGGTGGCGAGCACGTCCTCACGCCGCCCGCTGTGGGAAGCGAGGATCGCGGCCAGCATCTCTTTCACGGTGGTCTTGCCGTTGCTGCCGGTGAGCGCCACCAAGGGCATCGCGAAGCGCGAGCGCCAGTGGGCGGCGAGGCGACCGAGTGCCAGGCGCGTGTCGTCCACGACCACGTGCGGCATGGCGCTGGCGCCCGGCACCGCGCGGGAAACCAGCGCCGCCGCGGCGCCGCGCTTGAAAGCCTCGACGACATAGTCATGTCCGTCGAAGCGCTCGCCCTTCAGCGCGATGAACAGGTCGCCGTCGACGACGGTGCGCGTGTCCGTCGCCACGCCGCTGAAGCGCGCCGCCTCGCCATGGCCCTTGCCGCCGAGGGCGCGGGCGAGCTGGCCCACGTCCATCATGAAGGCACTCGACACGGGATCGACGCCGTTCATGCGCGGCCGGCCTCCCAACCTGCGAGGGCCGCCGCGGCGACCTCGCTGTCGCTGAACGGATGGCGCACGCCCGCGATCTCCTGGTAGGTCTCGTGCCCCTTGCCGGCGAGCAGCACCACGTCGCCCGCTCGGGCGTGATGCACCGCCGAGAAGATGGCGACCTGGCGATCCTCGATGGCCTCGACATCAGGGCCGGGCAAGCCCTCGAGGATCTGCTCGATGATCGCGTGGGGGTCTTCGCCGCGCGGGTTGTCGCTGGTCACGACCACCTGGTCCGCGAGCTTCGCCACCGCCGCCCCCATGAGCGCGCGCTTGCCGGGATCGCGATCGCCGCCGCAGCCGAACACGCACACCAGCTTGTGTCCCGCGGCCACCGCGGGACGCAGCGCCGCGAGCGCTTTCTCCAGCGCGTCCGGCGTGTGCGCGTAATCCACCACCACGAGGGGAAGCGTGCGGCCACCCAGGCGCTCCAGCCGGCCGGGGACGGGCGCGAGCGCGCTCACCGCGCCCAGGGCTTCCTCCAGCGAGATTCCCTCGGCGATGAGCGCGCCGATCACGGCGAGCAGGTTGGAGACGTTGAACGCGCCCAGCACCTGGGCATTGACTTCGCCGCGGCCCCAATCGCCTTCGACGATGAAGCGCACGCCGGCCTCGGAGAGGCGCACGGCGCCGGCGCGCAGGCGCGCCTCGGGCCGCATGCCGAAGGGAATGACCTCGATCGGGCCGCCGGCGAGACGATGGGCGAAGCGCTCGCCCCACTCGTCGTCCACGTTGATCACCGCGTGCTTCAAGCCGCGCGCGGCGAACAGCGCGTACTTCGCCTCGGCGTACGCCTCCATGGAGCCGTGGTAGTCCAGGTGGTCGCGCGTGAGGTTGGTGAACACCGCGCAATCGAACTTGATGCCCGCCACACGGCCCTGGTCGAGGCCATGGCTGGACACTTCCATGGCGGCGGCATGCGCACCGCGGCGCAGGTATTCGGACAGCAGGCGTTGCAGCACGATCGGGTCCGGCGTGGTGTTCTTCGCCTCCACGCGCTCGCCCACCAGGCCGTTGCCGATGGTGCCGATCACCGCGGAGCGCCGCCCGAGCGCGTCGGACGCCGACGCGATCCACTGCGAGACCGACGTCTTGCCGTTGGTGCCGGTGACACCCGCCATCCACAGCGACTCCGACGGATTGCCATAGACGTGACCCGCGATCTCGGAGACGCGCGAGCGCAGGTTTTCTATGCCGAGGTTGGGAACGTCCCAGCGATCGTCCCACCGGAAGCCGGCGCGCTCGTAGATCACGGCGGCCGCGCCCCGGGCCACCGCCTCGGAGATGAAGTCCCGGCCGTCGCGAAGCGTGCCGGGGTAGGCGACGAAGATCGAGCCCATCTTCACCGCGCGGGAGTCCGCGGTGAGGTCGGCGAGCGGCACGCCCAGCTGGGCGAGGTGGCCGAGCAGGCGTTGGCCGTCGGCGCGCACGAATTCGGGGGCGGCAATCATCCGGCACTCGCTTTCGCAGGGGCGGCCGCGCGCGCAGGCTCGACGGACGGCACGGACACGTTGAGGGTCTGCGGCGCGTCGGGGGCCACCGCCATCATGCGCAGCGCGGCCCCCATCACCGAGGCGAACACGGGGGCGCCCACGTCGCCGCCGTAGTACTTGGCGCCGAGGGGCTCGTCCAGCATCACCGCCACGATGAAGCGCGGGTTGCTCACGGGTGCGAAGCCGACGAAGGACGAGACGTACTTGTGCTCCGCGTAGCCGCCGGCCTCGGGCTTGTGCGCGGTGCCGGTCTTGCCCGCCACGCGGTAGCCGGGCACCTGCGCGCGCGGCGCGGTGCCGCCGGGCGAGGCGGCCATCTCCATCATGCGGGTGACCTCGAGCGCGGTGCCGCGGCTGAAGAGGCGCTTGCCGATGGGCTGCGATTCGCGGCGCAGGAGGGCCAGCGGCAGCAGCTCGCCCTCGTTGGTGAACACCGTATAGGCACGCGCCACCTGCAGCAGCGATACCGAGATGCCATGGCCGTACGACATCGTCGCCTGCTCGATGGGACGCCACTTGCTCCACGGCCTGAGGAGCCCCTTCGCCTCCCCGGGGAAGCCGGTGGCGGGCGGCGCGCCGAAGCCGAGCTCGCTGTAGAGCGTGCCCACCTGCTCGGCCGACATGCGCAGCTGGATCTTCGCGGTGCCGATGTTCGAAGACTTCTGGATCACCTGCTCCACCGTGAGCGAGCCCATCGGGTGCGAGTCGCTGATGGTCCAGTTGCCGATCTTCAGGGTGCCGGGCGCGGTCTCGATCACGGTGCCCGGCTTCACGATGCCGCTCTCGAGCGCCGCGGCGACGGTGAAAGGCTTGAGCGTCGAGCCCGGCTCGTAGAGGTCGGTCACCGAGCGGTTGCGCGTCTGGCGGCCGGTCACGCTGGCGCGGTTGTTCGGGTTGTAGTCGGGCTGGTTCACGAGCGCCAGCACCTCGCCCGTGCGCGCGTCGAGGATCACCATCGAGCCGCCCTTGGCGCGGTGCTGCTCGACGGCGCCCTTCAGCTCACGGTGCGCGAGGAACTGCAGGCGCTGGTCGATGGCGAGGGTGACCTCGGCGCCGTCGCGCGGCGCGCGCACGCTCTCGACGTCCTCGACCACGCGGCCCTTGCGGTCCTTGATGACCTTGCGGCTGCCGGGCGTGCCCGCGAGGCGCGACTGCGCCGCGAGCTCGATGCCCTCCTGGCCGTTGTCCTCGATGCCGGTGAATCCCACCACGTGCGCCATCACCTCGCCCGCCGGATAGAAGCGGCGGTATTCGCGCTGCTGGAAGACTCCCGGCACGCGCAAGGCCATCACTTTCGCCGCCTGGTCGGGCGCGATCTGGCGCTTCAGGAAGACGAACTGGCGATCCTTTCTGGCAATCTTCTGGCGCAGCTCGGACACGGGCATCGCCAGCGCGCGCGCGAGTCCTTCCAGCTGCGCGTCGCTCGCCTCGAGGTCCTCGGGGCTGGTCCAGATGGATTCCACCGGCGTCGAGATCGCCACGGTCTGGCCGTTGCGGTCCTTCACCGGGCCGCGCGAGGCGGGCAGCTCGAGCACGCGGCCGTAGCGTTGCTCGCCCTTCGCCTGCAGGAAGCTGGTGTTCATCGCCTGCAGGTAGAACGCGCGCCCGGCGAGCGTCACGAATCCCGCGGCGAGCAGCATGAAGACCATGCGCGAGCGCCAGCCCTTGAGCTTGAGGCGCAGCTCCGGCGTGCGTTTCTCGAATCTCATGGCCGCTTCGCCTCGACCGTGAGCACCACCGTCGATGCGGGATCCGGCAGCTTCATGCCGAGGCTGCGCGACGCCACCGATTCGACGCGCTTGTGGGTGGCCCAGGTGCCCTGCTCGAGCTGCAGCTGCGACCATTCCTCGCCCAGCTTCTGCGCCACGGCCTGGCCCGTCTCCAGCTCGATGAAGCGCTTGCGCGCCTGGTGCTGCGAGGTGATGACGCCGAGCGCGCAGGCGATGAGGAGGATGAGCAGGAAGATGTTGAGGCGCGTCACGCGTTCTTCTCCGCCACCCGCAGCACCGCGCTCCGCGCGCGGGGATTTCGCCGCACCTCCTCGTCGGAAGGCTTGATCGCCTTGCCGATCGCCTTCAGCTGCGCCGGCGGAAGCTCGGAGGCACGCACCGGCACGCCGCGCGGCAGCTTGTCGGCGCTCGCGCGCTCGCGGATGAAGGCCTTCACCACGCGGTCCTCCAGCGAGTGGAAGCTGATCACCGCGAGCCGCCCGCCGGGCTGCAGCAGGTCGGCCGCCTGCGGCAGCGTTACCTCCAGCTCCTCAAGCTCCTGATTGACGTGAATCCGAAGAGCCTGAAAGGTCCGGGTCGCCGGGTGCTGCCCCGGCTCGCGCGTGCGGACCGCGCGAGCCACGACCTCGGCAAGTTGCCGGGTGGTGCCG
>DATLEL010000375.1:0-3219 GCA_035525255.1 Usitatibacter sp. | reverse complement strand
TATGGGGTGCCGTCCTTGCCGCCGTGGGCGAACGAGAAGCGCGCGGGATCGCCGAGGCTCGCGCGCGTGCCGTAGATGAGCTCGGAGGTGAGCGCGAGGGCGCGCAGCGTCTTGGCGCCCACGCCCTCGATGGCGAGCAGCGCTTCGAAGTCCGCAGGCGCCTCTTCGTAGGTGCGAAGCAGGATCTTCGCCAGCCGGCGCGGGTCCACGTCGGCCGCGCTCACCTCGTGGCGCCGCGGCATCTCCAGCGTGGGCAGGTGGCCGAGCGCCTCGAGGGTGACCTCGGGACGTTGCGCGGCGAGCGCCGCCGATGCCTCGCGCACGTGCGCATTCTCGGCCGCGACCAGGTTGAGGGTTTCGCCGGCCGTCGCGTCGCAGCAAACCGCCGCGTGCGGCTCGTTCACGTAGCTCGTCACGCCCTCGGAGAGCCAATGGTAGCGGCGCGCCATGGCGTTCGCGTCGTTCATGCCCTGCTGCACGATGCACCATTCGCCGCTGTCGCTGAACACGAACGAGTGATGGTAGAGCTGGTAGCCGTCCTGCACCGCGGAGCTGTCGACCTTGGCGGAGATGCGGCTTGCGTGCACCAGGCCCGCGGGGTCGCGGCCGAGGCGCTCGCAGGCGGCGGTGATCTCCGCCGGGGTCCTGCGCGACGTGGCGCCCTTGCCGCCCGCCACGTGCAGCCCCAGCTCGCCCTCGAGGCCGCGCAGGCCCTCCTTGAGCGCGCCGCAGACGGTGGTGGTGAGGCCGCTCGAATGCCAGTCGAAGCCGAGGACACAGCCGAAGGCCTGGAACCAGTAGGGATCGGAGAGCCGCCGCAGCACTTCGTCGCGGCCGAAATCCGCGGCGACCCGCAGCACGATCTCGCGCGAGAGCGGCACCATGCGCTCGAAGAGATAGCGCGGGGCCTTGCCGCCATGCAGCGGCAGGTGCGCGTAGCCGGTTCGCGCCATCGCTAGGCCGGATCGATGCGGGCGAGCGCTTCCGCGATGGGGGCCGCGGTGGCGGGCCGGACCAGCCGCGCGACCTCCTGGCCATCGCGCAGGAACACCAGCGTTGGCCACAGCTTCACGGTGAAGGAACGCCCGAGGCGCCGCCCGCTGCCGTCGGCGATCTTGATGTGGCGCACCCCTTCATGGCCCGCGAAGGCGGTGGCGATGGCGGGCTGGGCCATGCGGCAGTAGCCACACCCGGCGCTGCCGAACTCGACCACCGTCGGCCCCGCGAGCGCGTCCACCTCCTCGCGCGAGGGCTCCTTCGCCGCGTACTCGCTTGCCATGGCCATCCCGCTGTCCTTACAACGAGCGCCCGTCGAATTTCTTGACCGGGAGCGCATCGATATCGACATCGGCGAGGCAGCGCACGTTCACCATCGCCATGCGGTTGCCCTTGGGGTCGCTGCCCTCGCCATAGGCGTGGATGCCGCAGCGCTTGCAGAAGCGATGGTCGATATGGTGCTTGTTGAACTTGTAGCCCTGGCTGTTGGATTCGGGCGTCGCGAGCTGCAGCTTGTCGCGCGGCATGAACCACATCTTCGCGCCCTTGCGCTGGCAGATGGAGCAGTTGCATTCCATCACGCCGGTGAGCTCGCCCTCGACCGAGTAGGCGACGTCGCCGCAATGGCAGCTTCCCTTGTAGATCATGGTCAGGTCCCCGGGGGAAATTCAGGATAGGAGGGGATATTTTCCTCCTCGAACAGCCACGGCGCATCGTGGGAACGCCAGATGCGCCGCTGCGGCCGCAGGCCCGGGTCGTCGTCCAGCGAGGCGGCCCTGAGGATCACGTACTCCGACCCGCGCACCGCCGCCATGAGATGGCAGCCGCAATCGCCGCAGAAGAAGCGCTCCTTGCCCGGCGACGATTCGTACGCCTTCAGGCGGGCCTCGCCGGCAGTCCAGCGGAAGTTGCCACGCAGCACGCGCCCGGCGGTGTTGAAGGCCGCGGAATGGGTCTTGCGGCAGGTGATGCAGTGGCAGTGGCCGAGGGATTCGAGGCGATCGACTTCGTATTTCACCGCCCCGCAGTGGCAACTTCCCTTGTACGCCATGTCCCGATTTACTTCCGGCGGCGCCGCAGGAACGCCTCGAGCTCTCCCATGATCCCGCGCCGGAAAGCGAGCACGCAGATCACGAAGATGACGCCCTGCGCGATGGTCACCCACGCCCCCAGCTCGGAGAGGTAGTTCTCCATGGTGGCGATGATGAATGCGCCGAGCACCGGCCCGAAGACCGTGCCCAGTCCGCCGAGGAGCGTCATCAGCACGACCTCGCCGGACATGCTCCAGTGGACGTCCGTGAGCGAAGCGAGCTGGAACACGATCGCCTTGGTTGCCCCGGCGAGCCCCGCGAGGGCCGCGGAGAGGACGAATGCCGCGAGCTTGTAGCGCTCCGTGCGGTAGCCGAGCGAAATCGCGCGCGGCTCGTTCTCGCGGATCGCCTTCAGCACCTGCCCATAGGGCGACTGGATGATGCGGTAGATCAGCAGGAAGCCCGCGACGAAGATGCCGAGGACCACGTAATACAGCACCATCGTATTGTGGAGGTCCAGCACGCCGAGCATCTTGCCGCGCGGCACCGACTGGATGCCGTCCTCGCCGCCGGTGAACGGCGCCTGCAGGCAGAAGAAGAACACCATCTGCGCGAGCGCCAGCGTGATCATCGCGAAATAGATGCCCTGGCGCTTGATCGCCAGCAGCCCGGCGAGCACGCCGAGCAACGTCGCCACCGCGACACCCGCGAGGATCGCGAGCTCGGGCGAGAATGGCGGAAGGTTCACGGCGTATTGCGTCCCGGGAACGACGAAGCGAAGCCCGATCTTCGCGGTGTGCGCGGCGATGTACCCGGCGGAGCCGAGGAACATCGCGTGCCCGAAGGAAAGCAGCCCGCCGAACCCGATCAGCAGGTTGAAGGCGCAGGCGAAGAGCGCGAAGCACAGCGCCTTCATGAGGAACACCGGATAGACCACGAACGGCGCCACCACGAGGAGCGCCAGCATGACCATCATCCCGGTGCGGTGGTAACGCGCCTCCCACACGGGATCATGCACGGCGGAGGCGACGGGGCCGGATTCGCTCATCGCTGTCCGAACAGGCCCTGGGGCCGGATGAGCAGCACGATCGCCATGATGACGAAGATCACGGTGTTGGATGCCTCGGGATAGAAGTACTTGGTGAGCCCCTCGACGATGCCGAGGCCGAAACCGGTGACGATGGCGCCCATG
>DATLEL010000374.1:0-5572 GCA_035525255.1 Usitatibacter sp. | reverse complement strand
AATGACTGGCGGTCAGTTCGTCAAGTGGCTATTCGCGCGGCAGGATCATGCAGGACCCGGTGCCGTGGCAGATCAGCTTTCCTGCCGCATCGGTCAGCCGAGCCTCGCAATACGCGAGCTTGCGTCCGGATTGCAGCACCTTGCCTTCGGCCCGCACTTCGCCGGTTTCGACCGAGAGGGGACGCAGGTAGTTGATGCGGATATCGATGGTGGTGAAGCCCTGGTCGGCGGCGAGCTGCGTGAGGGCGGAAAGCGCCAGCGCGGTATCGAGGATCGCAGCGGCCCAGCCGCCGTGCACGGTGCCGATGAGGTTGTACGCGCGCCGATCGGGTTGGCCGGCGAGCACCACGCGGCCAGGCTCAGCCTCTATCAACCGAAACCCGAGGAGATCGCCGATGGGGACCTGGGGGATCTCGCCGGCGATGATCCGCCGCAGGTACTCGAGGCCGGTGCCGGAGCTCTGCGTCGCGAGCGTCAAACGATGCCCTCCAGCAGCTGCACCTCCACCGAGGTGCCCGGCTCGACGTTGCCGGTGGAATCCCCGAGGATGATGAAGCAGTTCGCGTCGCTCATCGACTTGAGGATGCCGGAGCCCTGCTCGCCGGTGGGGCGGACCGAGAGCGCGCCATCCGCGCCGCGCGAGAGGACGCCGCGCTGGAACTCGGTCCGTCCAGGAGCTTTCTTCAGGCGCGCGCTGCAGGGCACTGTGAAGGTCGGGATGGGTTCCACGGGATTCGCGCCCGAGAGCGTGAGGAGGGCGTCGCGCACGAATTGGTAGAAGGTCACCATCACCGAGACCGGGTTGCCGGGAAGCCCGAAGAAATGCGCGCCACCGATCTTCCCGTAGGCGAGCGGGCGGCCGGGCTTCATCGCGATCTTCCAGAACACGACTTCCCCCAGCTCGCCGAGGATGCCTTTCACGAAGTCCGCCTCGCCCACCGAGACGCCGCCGCTGGTGATCACAACGTCGGCGTTGCCCGCCGCCTCGCGGAATGCGCCCTCGATCAGCTTCGGGTCGTCGCGCACCACGCCCATGTCGAGCGCCTCGCAGCCCAGGCGCGCGAGCATGCCGTGCAGGGTGTATCGGTTGGAGTCGTAGATCTCCCCCTCGCCCAGCACGGTGCCGATGCTCTTCAGCTCGTCCCCGGTGGAGAAGAACGCGACGCGCAGCGGTCGGTACACCGCGACTTCCCCGATGCCGAGCGACGCGATGAGGCCCAGCTCCGCCGGCCTCACGATGCGCCCACGCTTGAGAGCCACCGAGCCCGCCGCGAGGTCTTCGCCCGCTTGCCGCACGTTCTGCCCGGTCCTCGCGCCCGCGGCGAAGCTCACGGATTTGCCGTTCGCTTTTGCGCGCTCCTGCATCACCACCGTGTCCGCGCCCTCGGGCACCACGCCGCCGGTCATGATGCGCACGCACTGTCCTGCCGCGACCTTGCCCGCGAACGGCTTGCCGGCGAACGACGTGCCGATCTCCTGCAGCGTCGTGTCATCGGTGGGCTTCAGGTCCGCGCCGCGCATCGCCCAGCCGTCCATCGCCGAGTTGCGATGCGAGGGCACGTTTACCGGCGAATGCACGTCCTCCGCCAGCACGCGCCCGAGCGCCGAGCGCACCGGCACGCGCAGCACGCCCTGCACCGGGGCGAGGAACTGGTGGATGAAGGCGCGCGCCTTGGCCACCGGCATGGAATTGGGATCGTAGTCGTCCGCGCAGGAGGCCTGCGCGATGGTGAGGGGGGTCATGGGATTCATGCGGAGTTGAGCGCGATCGACTTCAGAGGGGCGATTCTACCGTCGGGGGCCACGGCGAGCAGCGTAACGTCGCGGATCACGTCGCTCGCCTCGCCGGCAAACTCGGCCTCGGCCTCCTCCAGCGCGCGGTCGAGGTCCGCGAGCGCCGCGTGCCGGGCGAGGGTGATGTGGGGCGCGTACGGAAACTCGGGACGCAGGTGCTGGCGCAGCGAGCGCGTATACAGCTTGTCGTGCAGCGCCGTGATCGAAGCGGCGCCGCGCTGCGCCATCAGGAAGACGAACTCGTTCGCCTCGCTGCGCACCGCGCGGAAGGTGACCGGGATGGGAGGCCAGCGCGACACCACGCGCTGCACGTGGACCTGTATCTGGAGCGGCGTGAGCGCGGTCGGAAACGGGAAGACCAGGGTGAGATGCGCCGGGATCAGGTGCGCCATGGGATCGTGGCGGCGGCGGAACGCCTCGACGCGCTCGATGCCTTCGAAGCGCGGGAACCAGGCCACCGCGAGGCGCGGCAGCGGAGGGCGCTCTCGCCGGCGCATGCGGCCCACGGGCTAGCCGCGCCGCGGCTCGAGGCTCGCCAGCTCTTCGTGCGTGTTGATGTTGAGGAATGCGTCGGCCACGTCGTCGAACGCCACCTCGGCCACGCGCAGCTCCGAGTACCAGCGGTCGATCTTGCGCTGGCCGGAGGCGAGGAATGCCTGCAATGAACCGTGCACGTCGCGACGCATGAGGCAGAAGACCGGGTGCGCCTGGTCGCCGGTGCGCGCGACCGCGATCTGGGCATCCTGCGATTCGAGCCCGGTACGCAGGCGTGCGACGAGGTCGAGTGGCAGGAAGGGCGAATCGCACGGGACGGTGACGACGAGCGCGCCGCGCGCGTGGGCGAGGCCGCGCTCGAACCCCGCGAGCGGCCCAGCGAAACCCTCGATCTCGTCGGCGATGACGCGATGGCCGAAGCCCGCGTACGCCTCGGGATTTCGATTGGCGTTCACGAGCAGCTCATCCACCTGGGGCGCCAAGCGCTCGATCGCGTGCGTCACCATCGGCCTGCCGCGGAACGGTTGCAGCCCCTTGTCGACGCCCCCCATGCGGCTGCCCTGGCCGCCGGCGAGCACCACGCCGGTCACCTCAGTCATGGCGCAGGTTCGCGAGCGGTGCCCACTCCGGGCGCTCCTCCGGAAACGAGTTGCCGCTCGGCGCCCGATCGACCGGCGTCACGAAGAGCGCCAACGGCAGGTGCATCTCGTCGCCCCAATTCTCGCGTTCCGACTCGAACGCGAGGCGCGTGCCGCAGCGGTTGCAGAACTTGCGCCGCGTGCCCGGCGACGACAGGTAGTCGCGCACCAGCTCTTCGCCGCGTGTGAAGTGGATCTGCGAGCGCTTGAAGCCGATCCAGGTCACCACGCCGCTCGCATGGGTGACGCGGCAGCTGTTGCAGTAGCAGTGAGCGCAAAAGCGCGACGGGAAGCTCGCTACCATCTCGACCCCGCCGCAGTGGCAGCGTGCGATCGCCTCGCCGCCCTGCGCCACCATCGATCAGAACCCGAAGCGCGTGATCGGCCGCGTTTGCGTGAGCCCGTCCACCGTCGTCGTCATGGTGGCGCTATCGCGATTGGAGAAATCGAGGGTCATGGTCCCGACGCGGAAGTTGCGCGTGCTCGAGGAAGCGTATTGGGTGCCGAGCCACGAGGTGCCGGTGCTGCGGTTCAGGTCCCCCGTGAACGTCGTGGGCCTCGTCCATCGGCCGCCGGACATGTAGAACCACGTCGGAGAGCCATCCAGGGCGTAGGTGTACCAGGTCGCGAACAGCGACTGGCCCTGTTCCTGGATCGACACGCCCCAGCCATCCTGGCCCACGCCGCCCCACCACATTCCGGAATGAGTGGGCGCCACTTCCGGGTTTCTCGCGGCGAATACGTAGCGCGACATGTTCTTGCCGCCTGCGAGGTCGCGGATCTGGTAATCGAAGCGCGCCTCGTCGAGGGTCGGGAACGACAGCGAACCCGTACCCACCGATTCACCCATGCGGAATTTCTTCGCGTCGTAGTTGCCGTGGAAAGAGCCCGAGGGGATGTACATCAGGCCCCAGTACACCTCGTGCACCGGGTCCCATGTTCCCTCCGGCATCACCACCCACAGGGGCCGGCCGTCGGACTCGTAGATGAAGAGCGAGACGAACATGCGCTCGTCGTTCTTGGCGATGTTGAGGCCCCAGCCCGACTGCTCGCTTCCCCCCCACCAGAGGTCCTGCAGGTCGAGCGTGCGCGCCGGAGGCTGCGGAAGCGCGAGCGCGGCGGTGGCGAAGATGTACGGGTCGTTGAGCCCCGCGACGCGGCGGCCGTACACCTCGAAGTTGGCACCGCGGCCGTCGATGACAGCAGCCGTGGCATGGCGCCAGGCGCGAGTTCCATCGGAATTGAGGGCGTCGTTGACCCAGACCTCGGCGCCGGGGGGAATCAGGAAGGGCAGCTCGATGCGCGCCCACTGCCGGTAGGGGAATAGAGTCCCTCCAGAGCACTGGCTCGAGCTGTACGAAATGTGCTCGTACGGCATGCGCAGGTTCGGCGGCGGCGGGGGGACGTCGAGCGACTCGCGGAACTGGAGCGAAGCGACTCGCACCGGGCAATTGGTCGGGAAGGTCGCAAGGGCGGTCAGCACCACGTTGCCGAACGTGATGAAGCGGAATTCTTCCCTCAGGCTGAGGAAGGTCGAGGCGAAGGCGATGTCAGGCGCCGCGCCGGGATAGTGCGCGGTCATGTAATGCGAACCGAACGCGCTTACCGACGGATAGAACATGGTCACCGAGCCGGATTGCACGCTGCCGTTGCAGGCGAGGGGCACGGTGAGCACGCCTGCATCGACGCCGTTGTCGCGGATGCGGACGGTATTGGCGACGGGGGTCGGGCAAGGTGATTGCACCGTGAGCTGCACCTGGAGTGCCTGGGTGGCTGTCGTTCCCCATGGCAGGTCTGCGCTCCCGACAACAGTGACAGTCACCGTGGCGGCTTGCGCCAGCACGAGCGTCGGCGCGAGCACGCCACAGGCTAACGACGTTGCGAGGCAAACCCCGCGGATCCAGTCCATCTTGATTCCCATGTGCGCTCCCTCGTGGTTTATTTATGCCCCAGTCTAGAACGGGAATCGCTGCAGCGATTGAGAAAATGAAATGCCGTCGACGACGGTCGTCATGATGGCGTGGTCCGCGTCCTTGAAGGTGAGCTCCATGCTCCCCACGGCGCTCGCACGGGTCTTGCTGCCATCGAAACGCGTTCCTACCCATGCGACGCCGGATGTCCGGTAAACCGGGCCCGCATAAGTGGAGGCGCCTGTCTTGCGGCCGGCAGGCATGTAGAGCCAGGTCACATTGCCGTCGCTGCCATACGAGTACCAGGTGGCGAACATCACGTCGCCCTGCTCCTGGATCGAGACGCCCCAGCCGTCCTGGCCGCTGCCGCCCCACCACATGCCGGCGCGCGGCGCACGAACATCGCCATGCGGCGCGAACATGTAGCGCTCCAGGGTCTTGCCGCCGGAGTAACCGTCGATGGTGTAATCGAAGTGCCCGTCGTCCTTGCCGAGGAAGGAGAGCGATCCGGTCCCTACCGCTTCACCCATGCTGAAGCGGGCGCTGTCGTAGTTGCCGTACGGCGCACTGGTCGGGCGATAGAGATTGCCGTGATACACCTCGTGCACCGCGTCCCATTTGGCATCCTGCAGCAACAGCCATTGCGGACGTCCGTTCGTGTCGTAGGCGAACAGCGTGGCGAACAGGCGGTCGTCGTTCTTGGCGATGCTCATGCCCCAGCCCGACTCGCCGCTG
>DATLEL010000372.1:0-4740 GCA_035525255.1 Usitatibacter sp. | reverse complement strand
TTGCGGCTCACGCGGGACACATCGAGGAGATCCTCCACCAGGCGCGAGAGCTGCCGCACCTGGCGCGACATGATCTCCAGCTGCTTGGTGCTGGCGAGCCCGTCGGCGCGGCGAATCAGCTCGATCGAGGTCACCAGCGGCGTGAGCGGGTTGCGCAGCTCGTGGGCGAGCATCGCGAGGAAGTCGTCCTTGCGCCGATGCTCGTCGTGCAGCTGCGCATTCAACCGGGCGTGCTCGGCACGCGCCACCTCGAGCGCATCCGCGAGCGAGCGCGCGCGGCTGGCGGTGCCGTGTGCTGCGGCGGCGGCCGCCGCGGCGAAGCGCGCCTGCTGTTCCGCGGCCAGTGCGTGGCAAAGCATCGGCAACACGCGTTCGATGAGCGCCAGCTCATCGGCGGCCGGCACGCCCCCCAGGAACATCGCCGCCACGCAGTCGGGCTCGATGCAAAGCACCTTGCGGAAGGTCCCGGGCGGCATCTCCACTTCGCCCTCGTAACGGCCCGGCTTCGCGGCTTGCCTGAGGAAGGCGCGCCAGCTCGGCCCGCCGGGAAGCGTCTGCGGAAATCCCGGCGCGGGAATGAGCGTCCCGAGCTCGGGGTCGAGCACGAACAGCAGCAAGTCTTCGACGCCGCAGCGCCGGGCGAGCTCGCGCGCCGCTTCCACGCGCTTCGCCGGGGCGCTCAGCGCGACGCAGAGGTCGAGAGTGTCTAGCTTGTCCACCGGCGACGCTACGCCGGAAGGACGCAGACCACCGCGGTGCAGTTGTGGAAGCCGCCGAATTGTCCCTCGGCGCGGGCGATCTGCCCGTAGGTATTGCAGCCCACGAACTTCGCCGGATGAAGCATCTTGGCGCAGGCGCGCAGCTCGTCATCGAATGCCTGGCCCAGGCGAAGGCGCGTGGCGACGCAATCGAACACCAGGGCGGCGCGTGGGGCGGCGCCATTGAGGGCCGTGATCGCCGAGCGCGTTGCCTGCTCGGCAGCCATCACCGCCGACTGGTCCGTGGTCTTCATGATGTGCACGACCGAGCCGGCGGGCACCTCGGCCGCGAGCGCGATGGAGCCGTCGTCGTTCACCCCCAATGGCACGCGCAGGCGGAAATTTTCCTGGTCGCGGATCCCGAGGATGTTGTGTAGGAAAAAGGGCATCGGGTTCGCGCGGTCGAAAACCTGCCCGGTGGCGGCGGCATAATCCGCCACCGCATCGGCTGCGGGGAGGCCATCGAGGCCGTTCAACCGCGTGCCCTGGACGTCCGTCACGCGCATCCCGCCACTGCCGGCGATCCAGCCGTGGGACACGCCCACGCCGATCGGTTGCGTGGACAGCATCTCCAGCGCCACCACGGCATCGGTGACCGCTTCGGTACCGGCGAACACATGGGTTTTCTGGAAGCGCCCGTCATCCCCGGCTCCGCCGCCGAAGAAGCGGTAATTGCCGCGAGTGGCGACGGTGAGCTCCTCGACCACCGCATCCGCATGCCCGGCAAGCGCGTCGGTCATCACCAGCGCGGCGCGGTACGGAAGCGGCGGCGTGCCGATGCCCGCGAAGGTGTCCGCGACCTGGCGCGCCGCGGACTGGGGATCCTTGCTCAGTCCGCGGCCGAGCCCGACGGCGAAGCGCATGTTCTCGGAGCGGATCGCCATCGCCGAGGTCTGGCCCTGGCCATTCTCGGCGCTGGAAAACTCGCCCGCCGAGGACATGCCCACGAGCGTCCTGGTGCCGCTTTCGCGCGACAGCGATTCCAGGAGCTGGCGGTAGTCGTGCTGCGCCGAAGCGAAGACGATCACGGCATCGGCCGCATCGCCGCCGAGCCCCGCACGCAGTTGACGTCCCAGCTCCGTGCCCGCCTTGCCGCTATCGGTCTCGTTGACTACCGCGGTCGCGGTCTTGGTCATGGTGTATCCCTGTGTAGTCAATCGCACAGGGTACTGCCGCCCTCCGGCCGCGACTGTAGGAAAGCACCTACCCGACAGCTAATGCGCTAGTCGCGGCGTGCGATGAGGCCGAGGATGAAGCCGACAGCCGCGGCGGCGCCGATCAGCGGCCAGGGATTCTCGTGGACGTACTCGTCGGTGGCTTGCGCGGCGGCAGTGGTGCGCTCGTAGGCCGCGCCCTGCAGGTGGCGCACGCGCTGGCGCGCGGCAGCGAGGTTCTCCTCGACGGCGGCGCGCAGGGCGCTCGCCTTCTCTCCGGGCACCGCGGCGATGGCACGGAGCAGCGACTCGGTGTCGCCGGCCACTTTGTTGAAATCGTCGACCAGCTGGCTACGGGCGTCGCTCACGTTCTGGGCCATGTCATTTTCTCCGGTTGGGGAAGGCTTCGACATGGCCCGCCGGACCGTGTTCCCTAGGCCCGGGTTTGCCGGAGCCGCGCGAAGCCCAGGCCGATGGGAAGTATCGCGAGCGCTGCACCGAAGAGGAGCCCGGCGGCCCCGCCCGCTTCCACCACGATGCCGGCCAGGGCGACTCCTGCCGATTGCCCGAGGAAGAACATCGACGCGAACAAAGCCATGCCCGCGCCGCGGCGCTCGGGCGACATCTGCGTCGCGTTGGTCTGCAGCGTGTTGTGCAGCATGTAGAAACCCAGGCCCGCGAGCAGGCAGCCGAGCGGGGCTACCGCCGGATGCGGCGTCCAGGCAATGAGGGCGAGTCCGCCGGCGAGAATCAGGCTGCCGCCTACCGCGAGGCCCACTTCGCCGAAGATGCGCACGATCGGCCGCGCGAAGACCGCAAACGCGATGCCCCCGGCGGCGAACGTGATCATGGCGAAGCCCGCCCGCGAGAGCGTGAAGCCGCGCGACAGGTGCAGGTGCGTGGGCACGAACGCGAGCGCGCCGAACACCACCATGCCCTCCAACGATACCGTCGCGATGACGATGCGCGCCCAACGGGCGCCGAGCACCTTGCCGACGTCCCTGAAGAACGTGCCGCCCGATGGGACGCGCGGTCCCGGGTCGTGGCGCGACGCGCGCAGCAGCAGTGCGCCACTCACCAGCAGCCACGCCGCGAGCACCGCGAAGGGCCAACGCCAGTGAACGTGCTCGGCGGCGAGCCCGCCCACCGCGGTGCCGGCGCCGAAGCCGAGGATCTGGCCCAGCAGGAAGCGCGCGATCACCGGCTGCCGGGTCTCGTAGGGCACCACGTCGCCGATCCACGCCATCGAAAGGGGAATGATCGCGCCGCAGAGCGCGCCCGCGACCAGCCGCGCGCCGAGGAAGCTCTCGAAGCCCGGCGCGGCCCAGCAGGCGAGCGTGGCCGCCGCTGCGCCGAGCGCCGCAAGACCGATCACCCGCAGCTTGCCGAAGCGATCGCCGAGGGGGCCGAACGCCATTTGCATCACGCCATACGCGACTGCGAACACGGTGATGACGCTCGCGGCCTGGGCGAGCCCCACGTGGAACTCGGCGTCGAGTCGCGGCAGCATGGCGTCGTTCACGCGCATGGACGCCGCGCTCGCGAACGCCGCGAGCGACAGGAGGACGATGTTGAAGGTTATCGCCCTCGTAGCCGTCAGGGGTTCGATTTCCTCTGGTCCATCCAGGCGCTGGTATCGATCTTCGCCGCCGCCGGCCAGGACTTGAGCGCGCGCTTCACGTCCGCGAGGGCCATCGCGATGTGCGGGTCCTCGCGCACGTAAGGCCAGAGGCGATCGGAGAAGGGGCTGGTGGTATCGCCAGGCTTGGCCACCGCCAGCAAGTTCTCGACTACCGCGCGCACGGCGCCCGCTGCTTCATCCCTGAGCGACGCCTCCCCTTCGGCGATCACATCGATCTCCACCATCACTTCGGAGAGCGCGCGCAGCCAGCTGAAGTAGGGATCGGTGACCAGCAAGTGCAGGAGTTGGCCCGGGCCCAGCTTCACGCCGCGCTGCTGCTCGTAGTCGTCGCGCGCGCGCTCCATCAGCGCGCGATGCAGTCCGCGCAAGCTCACTGCAAGGTGGGGAAAATCGGCCGGCATGCCCAATCCTACGTCATGCGGGCACCCCCGGCGCGCAAGCGTTATGCTCGTCGCCTCGACACGCGCCGACGGAGTGATCAATGACTTGTTCCCACGCTGCTCGACACCTGCTTCTCTGCGCGTCTTTCGCGGCCGCCGCGGCCCTCGCGCAACAGCCCTACCCCAGCAAGTCCATCACTTTCGTGGTGCCGTTCGCCGCCGGCAGCGCCACCGACCAGATCGCGCGCGCGCTCGGGCAATCCGTCGCCGAGCAATCCAGGCAAGCCGTAGTGACGGAGAACAAGCCCGGGGCCTCGGGCTTCCTAGCCGCGCAACAGGTGGCGAAAGCGCCCGCCGACGGATACACCGTGCTCATCACCACGAATACGACGCACGCGGCCAACGAACACCTCTACAAAACGATGCCCTACGATCCGGTGAAGGATTTCGCGCCGGTCACGCTGCTCGGCAAGGGCGGGCAGATCATGATCGTGAACCCCAAGGTCGAGGCGAAGACCGTGGGAGAGTTCGTGGCGCTGGCGAAGAAGAATCCCGGCAAGCTTTCCTTCGGCAGCGGCAGCTCCTCGTCGCGCATCGCCGGCGAGCTGCTGCAGCAGATGGCCGGGATCGAGATCCTCCACGTGCCGTACAAGAGCAATCCGCTCGCGATCACCGACCTCCTTGGGGGCCAGATCGACATGATGATCACCGACACCGCCACGGGGCTGCCCCAGGTGAAGGGCGGGAAGGTTCGCGCGCTTGGCGTTACCGCCGCGAACCGCATTGCGCTGGCACCCGAGATCCCG
>DATLEL010000332.1:0-3669 GCA_035525255.1 Usitatibacter sp. | reverse complement strand
ACGTTCCCGCCCACCTCGATGTGGCGCACGCCGTCGCGGGTCTCGAACGGCCAGCGCCGCAGCGCCGGCGAATGGCTGATCGACATGCAGTTGTGCTTCAGCAGGTCCTCGGGCTTCTTCGGCGTGCCGTGGCGGCGCAGGTACGCCGGTGACGCGCACACCACGCGCTCGAGGTCGCAGATCTTGCGCGCGACGAGCGAGGAATCAGGCAGCGTGCCGAGGCGGATGCCGAGGTCGGCGCCCTCCTCGATCAGGTCCACCACGCGGTCGGTCACCGTGAGGTCCACCTTCACCTCCGGATAGCGCGCGAGGAAGTCGGGCAACGCGGGAGTGAGCTGGTGCATGCCGAACGCGGTGCCGACGTTGATGCGCAGGAGCCCCTTGGGCTGAGCGCGGAATCGCGCGACCTCGTTCTCCGCCTCGTCGATCTCGGAAAGGATCCGCTGGGTGCGGTGGAAGTACGCCTCGCCCTCCGGCGTGAGCGCGAGCCGCCGCGTGGTGCGGTTGAGGAGACGCACGCCCAGGCGATCCTCGAGGCGCGTCACCAGCTTGGAGATGGCCGAGGGCGTGAGACCCATCTCGCGCGCGGCGATGGAGAAGCCTCCCAGCTCCACCGCCTTCACGAATGCCGCCATGTCCGTTGGACCGCTCATCGCTCCCCTACTTGTGCCGCATTTTCAGCAATGATATGCCATTCCAACGGATTGTCATAGCCTGTGCGAGGAATAACCTCCTCTATACACAAGGAGGTTCCCATGACGAATACCCCGCTTCGCAATTCCGCCAGCCAACTCCGTCGCGAGGAGCTGCGGCGCATCGCCGTCGCCGTCCACGTAGAATGGTCGACCCTGATCCACAAGATCGCCGCGGCAATCTCGAGCGGCCGACGCCAATGGCACGCACACGCGCGAAATCTCCACCTCGATTGACCCGCGACGCCGAAAGGCTGATCGCGCTCGCGCTCGGCCTCAACGCGTCCGGCAGCCTCACCGAGGATCGCTTCTGGGAGGCCGAGATGTCGGCGCTGGTGGCGAAGCTGCTGGAGAACGGCAACGACGCGCCGCTCGACGGCGCGCTCGACCACCTCTACCAGACGAACCTCGGCGCGTACGACACGCTGATCGAGCTGGTGGAGAACGAGAGCGAATCGGTCGTCGCGATGCAGGGCGACCGCGCATGGCAGGGGCTGCTCATCGCCGCCCCCATCGTGACCTGGTCGAAGTACGCGATCCCCTCGGGCCCCATCGCGCGTCCGGAGGCGGACATCCTCCAGACACACCTGCAAGCGCACGTGCTGGCGAAGGACGCCAAGGTCACGCTGGTGCCCTATCTTTATTCCATCGACCAGCTGCCGCGGCATTTCTCCGAGCTGCGCAAGCTCGCCGCGCGCCTCGCCGATGCGGCCGTGAGCGGTGAAGTGCCGCGGCTCGCCCTGGAGCGTTTGCCCGAGACCGCGCACCTGCTGGCCGACACTCGCTTCCTCGTTGCATGCGCCGCGGTGCCGCGCGGCCAGGCGCTCTTCCGCTGGCAGGAGGATGCCTCCGGCCATGCCGGCCGGGCGGGCAGCCTCGAGCAGTGGATCACCCAGGCGCGGCCCACCCTCTCGAAGGTGCTGCCCGGCTGCGTGTTCGAGTGCCTGCTGCCCGATGCGTATTACGTGAATTGCCGCGAGTCGGACCGGCGCGTGCGGCCCTTCGGGATCCGCGCCGCCATCTCGTTCATGGAGAACGCCCTCAAGGCCAAGGCCACCGACCTGCAGGCCGTGGTCGCGGGCTTCGGCGAGGAGCGTGTCGACGAGTACCGCGTCGCCTTCTCGCTCATCGACGACAGCGAGGTCGCCCACGGCGTGGTCTGGCCCCTCTACGGCCGCGAGGACGAGAACGCGCGCCCCGGTCCCATCGACGAGGTGCTCGCACAGCTCTCCGAGTGCGGCGTGAACGAAGTGAAGAAGCTCGCGGGGACCTTCACTCCCGAATACTGCGAGGATTGCGGCGCGCCGCTCTTCGCCAACGCCGACGGCGAGATCGTCCACGCCGAGCTTCCCGAGGAAGCCGACCTGCAGGCCGCCCATTTCCACTAGTTCAAGGGGTCAGGTTACTTGATCGAAAAAGCTGCCATGGGCAGCGGTCAATTGATCAAGTAACCTGACCCCTTGAATGGACGCCCTCTCCGAAGTCCTGAGGCTCTCCCAGTTCCACGCCGCGGTGACGCTCGATGTCACCGCGCACGAGCCGTGGTGCGTCTCCGTGCCGGCAAGCCAGTCCCTCTCGCGCGGATATGTGGTGGTCCACGGGGAGTGCCACCTGCGCGCAGCAGGCTCGGCGGAGGTGACGCTGCGGGGAGGCGACTTCGTGTTCCTCCCCGGTGGCGAGGCGCACCTCATCGGCAGCTCGCTCGAGGTGCCGGCGAAACCGCTTTCAGCGTTAATGCGCACGCCGGTCGCGGGCGAGCTGATCCCGACGCGTCTCGGCAGCAGCGGTCCGGCGACTCGCTGGATCATGTTGTCGTTCGGATGCGAGCGCCACCTCGCCGAGCCGTTGCTGTCCGCGCTCCCAACAGAGGTGTTCGTGGACCTCACGGGAGCGGCACCCCTCGAGTGGCTGACGGACGCGCTGTCGCTGGTGCTCTCGTCGAGCGACGCGCCGTTCCAGGGTGCCGCCGCGATCCGTTCGCACCTGGCGGAGATCGTTTTCGTCGAGGCGCTCGCCCGCTTCGTGCAATCGCTGCCGCCGGGCGGCAAGGGATGGCTCGCCGGCCTCAACGACCGCTACGTCGGCCGCACCCTCGCGCTGGTCCACGGCAGGCCGCAGGAATCATGGACGGTCGAGAAGCTCGGCCGGCAGGTGGGCCTTTCCCGCAGCGCGCTCGCCGAGCGCTTCAGCGACGTGATGGGCGAGCCCATCTTCGGATTCCTCACCCGCTGGCGGCTGCAGCTCGCGGCGGAATACCTGCTCACGAGCGAGCGGCCCATCCAGTCGATCGCCAAGCAGGCCGGATACGAGTCCGCGAGCGCGTTCGCCGCCGCATTCCGCCGCAAATTCGGACGCGCGCCTACAGCATGGCGGCGCAAAGCGCGACGGCGCTGATCCGCTCGGAGGACGCTATCGGGAGGATAGGCGCGTCGCCGCGGGCGTAACCTGCCCGGTGCAAAAAGAAGGGTCCCCAATTTCCGTCGGAGCCCTTCAGTGAGAAAAACCCGTGCGAGTGCCGGTCCCATCGTCCTGATCGCATGGGCGCTCACCTTCATCGTCGCGATCATCGCGCAGTCTTCCAATGCCGCGCCGAAGCCGCCGGCGTCGCCCAGCTACTCCATCGTCGACCTCGGCGCGCTCGGCCCGCGGGGCAGCATCGCGCTCACGATCAACAACCGCGGCGACATCGGCGGCTATTCCGCCGCGGTTCCTCCCGGCGCGGCCGATTGGTATCACCACGCCTTCCTGTGGCAGAACGGCACGATGCTCGACCTCGGCGCGCAGATCGGCTCGCCGGCCGGGTACAGCTTCAGCCAGGTGAGCGCGATCAACGACCGCGGCACCGCAGTCGTGAATGGCTACCTCGGCGTCATGACCTGGCGCGACGGCCGCTGGAGCACGCTCGGTTTCTTCGGCGCCGTGAGCGACATCAACAGCAAGGATGTGATCGTCGGTTCGTACAGCGTGGGCCTCGGCG
>DATLEL010000330.1:0-4776 GCA_035525255.1 Usitatibacter sp. | reverse complement strand
GCAGGTACAGCCGGTGCATGTCGACGATCTCGTCGGCGCCGTGGTCGCGACGGTCGAGAAGCGCGCGTTCACGCGCGAGCGCGTGGCGATCGTGGGCCCGGAGCCCCTGGGCTTGCGCGAGCTCCTCGCGCGACTGCGCCTTGGGCTGGGACTCGGTCGTGCGCGTTTCCTGCGCATTCCCGTGCCGATGGTTCGCCTCGCGGCGCACCTCGGTGTGGGACTGCTCGACAGCGATACGCTCGCGATGCTGGAGCGCGGCAACGTTGCGCCCGTGGCATCCACCGTGGCACTGCTGGGCCATGCGCCGCGCCCCGTGGCACGCTTCATCGCGGCTCCGATGCGGGTCGCCGTCCGGCGCGACGCCGCGCTGGAATGGCTGCTACCGCTGCTGCGGGTCTCCATCGCGGTGGTGTGGCTTACCGCCGGCATCGTCTCGGTTGGGCCGTATCCCGTCGACGAAAGCCTGGCGCTCCTCGCGCGAACCGGCATCACCGGCGCGCTCGCCCCCGCGGCGCTCTTCGGCGCGGCGGCCCTCGACTTCGTACTCGGCGTGGCCACCCTGGCCCTGCCGCGGCGGCGCCTGCTGTGGATGGTGCAGATCGCGGTGATCGTGGTCTATACCGCCATCATCACCGTGGCGCTCCCGGAGCAGTGGCTGCACCCCTATGGCCCGGTGGTGAAGAACCTGCCGATGCTGGCGGCGATCGTGCTGCTGCTGCGGCTGGAGGAGCGATGAGCGAATACCTGGTGGCCAAGTGGATCCACCTGCTGTCTTCCACGATCCTCTTCGGCACCGGCATCGGCTCCGCGTTCTACATGTTCTTCGCCAGCCGCCAGCAGGACCCGCGCGTCACGCATTTCGTCGTGCGCTACGTGGTGATCGCCGACTGGGTCTTCACCACCACGGCGATCGTGATCCAGCCCGTGACCGGCATCTGGCTCGCGCACCTGGCCGGATTTCCACTCGGCAGCCGCTGGCTCGCGTGGTCGATCGCGCTCTATTTCGTGGCGGGCGCCTGCTGGCTGCCGGTGGTGTGGATGCAGGTGCGCATGCGCGACATGGCGCGCACCGCGGCGGAGCAGGGCACCGCGCTGCCGGAACGCTACCGCCGATTCTTCCGCATCTGGGTCGCGCTCGGCATCCCGGCGTTTCTCGCGCTGGTGGCGGTCTTCTACCTCATGGTGGCGAAGCCCGCCTGACGCTCAGTCGGCGGTGGCGCCCGATTCCTTCGCGAGCCGCACCCACAGCTTCGAGTCCTCCGCGAGGAACGCCGCGAAGTCCTCGGGTGAGCGCGACAACGCCACCTCGGTGCCTTCGCGGGCCAGCATCGCCTTGACTTCGGGGCGCTGCGCCGCGGCGATGGTGGCGTTGTAGAGCGTGCGGATCACGTCCGGCGGCGTGCCCGCGGGCACGAAGAATCCATACCAGAACGCGATGGAGAACTCCGGCACGCCGGCTTCCTGCATGCCGGGAACCTCGGGCATCAGCGGCGAGCGCTCTGGGCTGGTCACGGCGAGCGCGCGCAAGCGCCCGCCCTTCACCATCGGCAGCACCGAGGGCGGAGTCGCGAAGGTGACCTGCGTGTCGCCCGCCACCACCGAGACCACCGCCGGCGCGCCGCCCTTGAACGGCACGTGCACCATCTCGATCCCGGTCACCTGGCTGAAGAGCGCCGCGCCGAAGTGGGGTGCGGAGCCGATGCCCGAGGTGGCGTAGTTGAGCTTTCCGGGGCTCTTCTTCGCGTAGTCCACCAGCTCCTTGACCGAAGTGATGCCGCTCGCGGGATTGACGACGATCAGCAGCGGCGAAGTGGAGACCTTGGTCACCGGGAGGAGATCGCTCGGCCGGTAGCCGAGCTTCGGGTTCAGCGCCGGATTGACCGAGATGCTGGCGGGGCTCGCGATGAGCACGCTGTAGCCGTCGGGCGCCGACTTGGCGACGTTCTCGGCGGCGATGGACGAGCCCGCGCCCGCGCGGTTCTCGATCACCACCGGCTGCCCCAAGCCGCGGCCGAGCGAGTCGCCGATGGCGCGCGCCACGGTGTCCGCGGCGCCGCCGGGCGCGAATCCCACCACCAGGCGGATCGGCTTGTTCGGATAAGGCTGCGCCCCGGCGTCGAGGGCCAGGGCGCAGCCGGCGAGGAGCGCGGTGATGGCGAGGCGGCGGATCATGTTTTTCCCGTGGTGAAGGAGGGCATCGCGAGGACGATCTTGCCCAGGTGGCGATTGGCTTCCATGTGCGCACGCGCGGCGGCAAGCTCCTCGAACGGATACACCTGGTCGATCACGGGGCGGATGCGCCGGGCCGCGACATGCGGCATCAGCTCCGCGACGAAAGCGGGAACGCCCGCCGCGCGCTGCTCGGCGCTGCGCATCTTGTTGGATACGCCGAAGAGCGTGAGCCGCTTCGCGTGCAGCGCCTGGATGTCGATCTCGCTCTTCAGCACGCCGTCCACGTATCCCACGGTCGCGAGCCGCCCCTGGAACGCCATGGAGCGCACGCACTCGGCGAACACCGAGCCCCCCACGGTGTTCACCACGAGGTCCACGCCCCTGCCCTCGGTGGCCTTCATCACCGCGTCGTGGAAATCAGGCTTGCGCGTGCAGAGGCCGAGGTCGAGGCCGACGGCCTTCAAGCGGTCGAGTTTCTCCTGGGAGCCCGAGGTGCCGATCACGCGGGCGCCAAGGGCTTTCGCGGCTTGCAGCGAGGCGACACCGACGCCTGATGAGACGCCGGTCACCAGCAGCCACTCGCCCTTCGCGAGCCGGCCCTGCAGCACCAGCATGTCGTGCACCACGAGGAAGGTGAGCGGGATGGCGGCGGCTTCCTCGAACGAGACACCGGACGGCATCGGTATCGCTTCGCGCACGTCCATCAGCGCGTACTCGGAGAACGCACCGGCGCAGCGCCCCATGACACGGTCGCCGAGCGCGTAGCCGTCGACACCCGCGCCCAGCTTCACGACTTCGCCCGCGCCCTCCATGCCGATGGCCTTGGAGGTGCCGGCCTTCTGCAGCCCGTGGCCGACGATGAATTCGCCGCGGTTCAGGCTCGCGGCGCGCATGCGGAGCAGCAACTGCTGCGGCCCGGGTTCCGGAATCGCCACCTCGCGCAGCTCGATCTGCGCGTGCTCGGCGGTGGCCTGCATCGAATACGATCTCATGGCGCCCTTTCGCTTTCCGCCATTGTAGGGGCGCCCGCCTGCAGGCGGAACCTACTCGAGCTGGAAGAGCAGCAGCGAGCGGCCGGTGACGTCGTAGCTGAAGCCTGCGTCGAAACGCTCGCCCTCGGGAAGGTCGGGGCGCACGGTGTCGAGGAGGAGCGTCCAGCATTTGCCGCCGGGAGGCTCGGGCAGCTTGAACGGCACGTTCTCGTGCCACGCGTTCAGGATCAGCATCAACGTCGCCATCTCGCCGCGCCGCCGCACGCCGGTTTCCCGCGCGCGCCCATCGAGCAGCAGGCCGAAGCATCGCTGGCCGCCGTCGTCCCAGTGCGATTGCTCCATCGGCGAGCCGTTGGCGTTGATCCACTCGAGGTCCTTCACCTCGAGCTCCTCGTCGTAGCGGCCGAGGAGCCAGCGCACGCGCCGCAGGATCGGAAACTTGTGGCGCAGGCCGATCACGTCGCGGGTGAATGCGATGAGCCGCTCGCCGCGCTCGCCATAGTTCCAGTCCACCCACGAGATCTCGTTGTCCTGGCAATACGCGTTGTTGTTGCCCTGCTGCGTGCGCGCGAACTCGTCGCCGGCGAGCAGCATCGGCGTGCCCTGGGATAGCAGCAGCGTCGCCAGCAGGTTCTTCATCTGCCGCTCGCGCAGGCCATTGACCTCGGCGTCCTTGGTGGGACCCTCGGCGCCGTGGTTCCACGAGCGGTTGTGCGAATGCCCGTCGCGGCTTCCTTCGCCGTTGGCCTCGTTGTGCTTCTCGTTGTACGAGACCGTGTCGTTCAACGTGAAGCCGTCATGGGCCGTGATGAAGTTCACGCTCGACCACGGCTGGCGTCCGCGATGGTTGAAGAGGTCCGGCGAGCCCACCAGGCGCGGGGCGAGGGCGGTCGCGCTCGCGTCGCCGCGCCAGTAGTCGCGAACCGTGTCGCGGAATTTGTCGTTCCACTCGCCCCAGCCCGGCGGGAATCCGCCGACCTGGTAGCCGCCCGGGCCGCAGTCCCACGGCTCCGCGATCAGCTTCACCCGCGCGAGCACCGGATCCTGCAGGCATGCCTTCATGAAGCCGTTGTGCGTGTCGAACCCGCCGGGCTCGCGCGCGAGGATGGTGCCGAGGTCGAAGCGGAAGCCGTCGACGTGCATCTCCAGCACCCAGTAGCGCAGGCTGTCGCACACCATCTGGATCACCGCCGGGCTGGAGAGATTGAAGGTGTTGCCCGTGCCGGTGTCGTTGATGTAGTAGCGCTTGTTGTCCGGCATCAGCCGGTAGTAGGACGCGTTGTCGATGCCCTTGAACGAAAGCGTGGGCCCGAGCTCGTTGCCTTCGGCGGTGTGGTTGTAGACCACGTCGAGGATCACCTCGAGGCCGGCGTCGTGGAAGCGCGCCACCATCTCCTTGAACTCCTGCAGCGTCGTCGCCGGGTCTGCCGCGTAGCGCGGGTCCGGCGCGAAGAAGCCGATGGAGTTGTACCCCCAGTAATTGGTGAGCTTGCGCTCCAGCAGGAAGTTGTCGTTGATGAAGGTGTGCACCGGGAGCAGCTCGACGGTGGTGACGCCGAGCGACTTGATGTAGCCGATGACATCCTGGTGGGACAGGCCGCGGTAGGTGCCT
>DATLEL010000296.1:0-6390 GCA_035525255.1 Usitatibacter sp. | reverse complement strand
AATCCTCCGAGGACTATGCCAAGTGGGCGGCGGAGACCTGGGTCTCGGAGCGCGTCACCATCGAGCGGCTCGGCCTGCTGGCGAAGTGAGCGTCCGCGGGCTGCTCGACCTCGGCGGCAAGGTCGCGCTGGTCACCGGGGGATCCCGCGGCCTCGGGTTGCAGATGGCGGAGGGGCTGGGCGAAATGGGCGCGCGCGTTGCGCTGACCGCGCGCAAGCACGACGAGCTCGAGGCGGCGAAAGCGCACCTCGGCAAGCTCGGAATCGAAGCGCTGCCTATCGCGTGCGACATGTCGGACGCGGCGGCGATCCCCGCCGCCATCGAGCGCGCCATCGCCGGGCTCGGGCCCATCGATATACTCGTGAACAACGCCGGCACCACCTGGGGTGCGGCCGCGACGGAGCTGCCGCTGGAGGCGTGGAGCCGCGTGATCGACCTGAACCTCACCGCGCTCTTCGTCACCTGCCAGGAAGTCGGCCGCCGCTGCATGGTGCCGCGCCGGCAGGGCAAGATCATCAACATCGCCTCGATCCTCGGCATGGTGGGCACGAGCGACCCCACGCGCCCGGGGACCGCGGCGTACAGCGCGAGCAAGGGCGGCGTGATCGCGCTCACGCGCGCGCTCGCTGCGGAATGGGCGCAGCACAACATCAACGTGAACGCGATCGCGCCGGGATTGTTCCCCACGAAGATGACCAAGGGCCTGATGGAGATCATGGGCGACCGTGCCGCCTCCAAGGCTCCGCTGAACCGCGTGGGCGGGCCCGAGGACCTGAAGGGCATCACCGTGCTGCTCGCCTCCGAAGCGAGCGCGTTCATCACCGGGCAGGTGGTCGCCGTCGACGGCGGCGCCACCGCGATCTAGGCGCTCCATGGACATCTCCGAGGCGCTCGGGCGCCACATCCCGTTCGCGAGCCACCTGGGCATCCATCTCGCCGAGCGCGGCAACGGCCGTGCGGTCCTCACGCTCGAGCTGCGCGAGGAGCTGATGAACAGCTTCGCTGCCGCCCATGGCGGTGTCGTGATGACGCTCCTCGACATCGCCATGGCGACCGCGGCGCGCACCCTCGATCCCAAAGCCGTGGGCGCGATCACGGTGGAGATGAAGACCAGCTTCATGGGCGTCGGCAAGGGGCTCCTCACGGCCACCGGCGAATGCCTGCACCTCGGCAGGTCGGTCGCATTCTGCGAGGGCAAGGTGCACAACGCCGACGGCAAGCTCGCCGCCCATGCCACCGGGACCTTCATGCTGCGCCACGCGAAATGAGCAACTACGAGGCGTACCAGGGCACGCGCGCGGTGGCGGATGCGCACCGCTTCGACGTGGCAGCCCTGGAGCGTTACCTGCGTGACAACATCCCGGGCTTCGAGGGACCGCTCGAAGTAGCGCAGTTCAAGGGCGGGCAATCGAATCCCACGTTCGAGCTGCGCGCCGGCGGCAAGGCGTACGTAATGCGGAGGAAGCCCCCGGGCAAGCTGCTGCCCTCCGCGCACGCGGTGGATCGTGAATACCGCGTGATCACCGCCCTGGGGCGAACCGAAGTCCCGGTGCCCCGGACCTACGCGCTGTGCACCGACGAGTCGGTGATCGGCACCATGTTCTACGTGATGGATTGCGTCGAGGGCCGCGTGCTGTGGGACCCACGCCTGCCGGGGATGCAGCCGGCGGAGCGCGGCGCGATCTTCTCGGAGATGAACCGCGTCATCGCCGCCCTGCACCGCGTGGACTTCACCGCCATCGGCCTCGCCGATTACGGCAAGCCTGGCAACTACTTCGCGCGCCAGATCGATCGCTGGAGCAAGCAATACGTGGCTTCCGTCACCGAGCCCATCGAAGCCATGGACCGCCTCATGGAATGGCTGCCGCGCAACATCCCTCCGGGGGACCGCACCACCATCGTCCACGGCGACTACCGCCTCGACAACATGATCTTCCATCCCACCGAGCCGCGCGTGCTGGCGGTGCTCGATTGGGAGCTCTCGACGCTGGGGCACCCCATGGCCGACTTCGCCTATCACGCGATGGTGTGGCGCTTGTCGGCAACCGAATTCCGCGGGCTGCGCGGCTCCGACCTCGCCGCGCTCGGCATCCCGGACGAGACGGAGTACCTGGACATGTACCTGGCGCGCGTCGGCGCGGGCGAGCGGCCCACCGCCAAGGACTGGGAGTTCTACATCGCTTTCAACCTGTTTCGCGCCGCGGCGATCTTCCAGGGCGTGATGGCGCGCGCCGTGGCAGGCAACGCGGCGAGCGCGCAGGCGCTGGAGACCGGACGCCGCGCGCGTCCCACAGCCGAGCTCGCGTGGCGGCAAGTCGGGCAACTTCTCGCGAAGAGCTGAAGGGATCGACGATGGATTTCGCCTATTCACCGCGCGTGCGCGAGCTCGAAGCCCGGTTGCGCGCTTTCATGGACGCGCACGTGTATCCGAACGAGGAGCGCTTCCACGAGGAGGTCGGCGACGGCGACCGTTGGCAGCCGACCCGCGTGGTGGAGGACCTGAAGGGGAAGGCGCGCGCGGCCGGGCTGTGGAACCTGTTCCTGCCCGCGTCGAAGCGCGGCGCGGGGCTCACCAACCTGGAATACGCCCCCCTCTGCGAGATCATGGGGCGCGTGCACTGGGCGCCGGAAGTGTTCAACTGCTCCGCGCCCGACACCGGCAACATGGAGACCCTGGAGCGCTACGGTAGCGAGGCGCAGAAGCGCGAGTGGCTGGAGCCGCTGCTCGAAGGCCGCATCCGCTCCGCGTTCGCCATGACCGAGCCGGCCGTGGCCTCCTCCGACGCCACCAACATCCAGGCGGCGATCGTGCGCGACGGCGATCACTACGTGCTCAATGGCCGCAAGTGGTGGACCTCGGGCGCGGGCGACCCGCGTTGCGCCGTGTTCATCTTCATGGGCAAGAGCGACCCGGCGGCCGCCAAGCACTTGCAGCAGTCCATGATCCTGGTGCCGCGCGAATCGCCCGGCGTGAAGATCCTGCGGCACCTCCCGGTGTTCGGCTTCGACGACGCGCCCCACGGCCACATGGAGATCGATTTCGTCGACGTGCGCGTGCCGGCCGCCAACATGCTGCTGGGCGAGGGCCGCGGGTTCGAGATCGCGCAGGGGCGCCTGGGCCCCGGGCGCATCCACCATTGCATGCGTCTCATCGGCGTGGCCGAGCGTGCATTGGAGCTGATGTGCGCGCGGACGAAATCGCGCGTGGCCTTCGGAAAACCCATCGCCGAGCATGGCGTCACCCTAGAGCGCATCGCCGAGTCGCGCATCATGATCGACCAGGCACGGCTCCTCACCCTCAAGGCGGCGTGGATGATGGACACCGCGGGCAACAAGGTCGCGCGCGCCGAGATCGGCATGATCAAGGTGGCGGCTCCGCTGATGGCGTGCCAGGTGCTCGACTGGGCGATCCAGGCACACGGCGCCGCAGGCGTGGCGCACCCCTGGCTCGCGAAGGCTTATGCGAACGCGCGCACGCTGCGCCTCGCGGACGGGCCCGACGAAGTGCACCGCAACCAGGTCGCGCGGCTGGAGCTCGCGAAGGGCTGACGGTGTCGCCGCAAGAGCTCCTCGCGCAGCCGTTCGGCAATTTTGCGGAGCTGCTTCGGCTGCACGCCGCGCGGCGTCCCGCCCACGCCGCGCTGGTGCAGGGCGAGCGTCGCATCACCTACGGCGAGCTCGATGAGGCCATGGACCGCGCGGCGGCTGCGCTGCGGCGAGATGGCGTCGGACCGCGCGAGAGCGTCGCGATTTGCGGTGCCAACGGCATCGAGTACGCGCTGCTGTTCCTGGGGGCGCTGCGCGCCGGAGCGGTTCCGGCACTGGTGCCGCCCTCCGCGGGCGCGGAGAGCATCGCGCGCATGGTCGCGGACTCCGGGGCGAAGCGCTGCTTCGACGAGGCGATGCTGGCGCCAGCCGCTTTCGAACACTGGGTGCAGGGCGCGTCCGAAGGCCCCATCGAAACGGCGCCCACGCCGGATTGGCCGTTCAACATCATCTATTCCTCGGGCACTACCGGCACTCCCAAGGGGATCGTGCAGCCTCACTCTATGCGCTGGATCCACATGCAGCGAGGGCCCTCGTACGGTTATGACGAGAGCAATGTGACGCTCGTCGCGACGCCGCTCTATTCCAACACCACGCTGGTTTCATTTTTCCCCGCGCTCGCGACCGGCGGCACCGTGGTGCTCATGGGCAAGTTCGACGCGGGCGCCTGGCTGGCGCTGGCCGCTCGCGAGCGCGTGACCCACGCGATGCTGGTGCCGGTGCAGTACCAGCGCATCATGGCGCGCGACGACTTCGAACGCCACGACTTGTCGTCGTTCCGCATGAAGTTCTCGACCAGTGCCCCCTTCGCCGCGGAGCTCAAGCGTGACGTGCTGGCGCGCTGGCCCGGCGGCCTGGTGGAGTACTACGGCATGACCGAGGGCGGCGGCACCTGCGTGCTGCTCGCGCACCAGCATCCCGGCAAGTTGCATACCGTCGGCAAGCCCGCCCCGGGCGTGGACCTACGCCTGGTCGACGACGACGGGCGCGAAGTCGCGCGCGGCGAGGCGGGCGAGATCGTGGGCCATTCCGGTGCGATGATGAGCGCGTACCACAACCGTCCCGCGGACACCGCGCAGGCCGAATGGCGCGATGCGAGCGGCAAGCGGTTCATCCGCACCGGCGACGTCGGGCGCTTCGACGAGGACGGGTTCCTGGTGCTGCTCGATCGCAAGAAGGACGTCGTGATCTCGGGAGGATTCAACGTGTACCCGAGCGACATCGAAGCCGTGCTGCGCGGCCACCCGCGCGTTCGGGACGTGGCAGTGGCCGGCGTGCCCTCGCTGCGCTGGGGCGAGACCCCGGTCGCCTTCGCGGTGGCCGAGGGCGGCCAGGATGCGCAGGAGCTGCGCGACTGGGCCAACGCGCGGCTGGGCAAGATCCAGCGGCTGCATGCCGTCGAGCTGGTGGAGCAACTGCCGCGCAATGCCATCGGCAAGGTGCTGAAGCGCGAGCTGCGCGACGCTTACCTGCGGCGAGTGGGCGGAGCGTGAGCTCTACTCCTGTTTTCGCCGGGTTCTGGCGGCGGGCTGCGGCGGCGATGGTGGACCTCTTCCTGTTGCAGTTTCCGGCGGTGCTGGTGTTGGTGGTGCCGCCCGCGGCCGGCCGTGCCCTGCTGCTGGCCATCGTCGTGATTTATTTCGCCGCGATGCATTCGTCGCCGTGGCAGGCGACGCTTGGCAAGCGGGCCTTCGGCATCAAGGTCACGGGACTGGACGGCGAGCGCATCACCTTCCTGCGCGCGCTGGGCCGGGCCCTCGCGGCGTGGCTCTCGGTGATCCCGCTCTTCATCGGCCTGCTGATGGCGGCATTCACCGCGCGCAAGCAGGCGCTGCACGACATGATCGCCGCGACCCTGGTTGTGAAACGCGCGGCAGCACCCGACGAGGTAGTCCACGGCGGCGGGACCATGCCAGTGACGGGTGGGGTGCTCGCGATGGCGGTGGTGCTGGTGGCGATCCCGGTGCTTGCCATGGTCGCCATCAACGCCCGCAGGGACTATACGGCTCGTGCCCGGGCGCTCGCCATTTGCACCGGCGACTCCGTCAAGGAGCGCGCCGCGAAGGGCCTGCCCGAGCCCGCGGAGTGTCGCCGGCAAGGCGACCCGAAGTAGAGTCGCGCTGCTTCACGCTGGCTCTAGCAGCGTGATCTCGCTGCTCGCCACGACCTCCTGCGTGTCGTTGCGGTAGTTCGCGCCCTCGATGACGGCGAAGCGGTCGCCGTCGCCAAGGGCCACCAAGCCGTGGTGCCAGCAGCCGCGGCGCAGTGAGACGCCCTCACCTGGCGCGGTAATGAACGCGCGGATGCTGTCCCACTCCGGCGTCTCGACGCCACGCGCGACGACGACGATGAACCGGTGCGTGCCGAGGGGCAGGAACACCTGCGATGCCTCGCGATGGCGCTCCAGGCGCGTGAGCTGCAGCGGCAATGCCCGTGCACGCGCCACATAAATGCCGATGACGGGGTCGCCATGAGCGCCGGCATCAATCCGTGCGAGGTCGGAGTAGCGGTCCGTCGTGCCGTCGTTGATCGCGTGCGGCGATGCGCCCCCGATGTCGATGACCTCGCCAAACGGGGCGAACGAGGCACGGTCGAGCGGCTTCGGCGTGAGCTTCAGAAATCCAGTCCCAGCCACTGGCGCACCTGCTCGTGGAGATCGCCCTCGAAGTCCTCGCGGCCGCCGGAAGCGGTGATGCGTCCCAGGCTGAGGACGTGGATGCGGTCGGACATCTTCACCACGCGGCGCACGTTGTGGTCGATGAGCAGGATCCCCATGCCGGAACGCGCGAACTTCTCGATCCAGCGGAAAACCTCCTCGGCGAGGATCGGCGAGAGGCCGATGCT
>DATLEL010000290.1:0-7099 GCA_035525255.1 Usitatibacter sp. | reverse complement strand
CCGCCCACGTCGGGCGATACCACCACGAGATTCTTGTAGCCGTGCTTCCACAGGTCGCCCAGCAGGATCGGCGTCGCGTAGATGTTGTCCACGGGAATGTCGAAGAACCCCTGGATCTGGTCCGCGTGCAAATCCATCGTCAGCAGGCGGTTCACGCCGGCGATGGTGAGCATGTTCGCCACCACCTTCGCCGAGATCGCCACCCGAGCGCTGCGCGGCCGGCGGTCCTGCCGCGCGTAGCCGAAGTACGGCAGCGCCGCGGTGATGCGCGCCGCGCTCGAACGCCTGAGCGCGTCGACCATGATCATCATCTCCATCAGGTGATCGTTGGTCGGCTCGCTGGTCGACTGCAGCACGAACACGTCCTTGCCGCGCACGTTCTCGAGCAGCTCGACCATGATCTCGCCGTCGCTGAACTTCGAAACCGTCGCCTTGCCGAGCTGGATGTTCAGGTGCCGCGCGACCTTCTGCGCGAGCTTCGGGTTGGCATTGCCCGTGAACAGCATCAGGTTGTCGAAGGCCATCGTCCGGTCTCGTAGGTGCCGCGCGCGGGAGCTGCTGTTCGAACTGCATCAATCTGGCAGGGGAGGAAGGATTCGAACCTTCGAATGCTGGAATCAAAATCCAGTGCCTTAACCAACTTGGCGACTCCCCTTCGGTACTGCTACTCCATGCGCAGGGGATGTCTTGCGAGCCCCTGGGCGACAAATCCCTTCATCGGCGCCGAAACGCGGTCCAGCACCGCCTGCGCGGCCTCGCGGCTTTCGTAGGCGGCGAATACGCAGCCTCCAGACCCCGTCATGCGAGCCTCGCCATGGGCTTTCAGCCAATCCAGGCAGCGGCCGACTTCGGGGTATCGCGCGATGACGACGCGCTCCAGGTCGTTGCGAAAAGCTTGTACCGGAGGTTGCGCCGAAAAGTCTTCCATTTTAAGGGCTTCCGTGTTGCGGGTCAATTCCGGCGCGGCGAAGATTTCCTTCGTCGGAACCCCTGTCGAAGGGACCAGGACCACGTACCAGCGCGGCGGCAGCTCGATGGGCCGCAGCTCGTCGCCGACCCCCTGTCCCCAGGCCGCTCCCCCGTGCAGGAAGAAGGGCACGTCGGCACCCAGGGCCACGGCCAGCTCGGCGAGGGCCTCGGGACCGAAACCGGTGTTCCACAGGCGGTCGAGTCCCATCAGTACCGTGGCGGCATCGGAGCTGCCGCCCCCCAGCCCGCCGCCCATGGGAATCACCTTCTCGAGCTCGATGTCGGCGCCCTTTGCCGTGCCGCTGGCCTCCTGCAGCAGCCGCGCGGCCCTCACCGTCAGGTCCTGCTCGGCGGGCACTCCCGGGAGGTCGTTCACCCGCATCACTTCGCCATCGTCACGCACCCGCAGGCGGATGCGATCGCAATAGTCGATCAGCGTGAAGACTGTCTGCAGCAGGTGGTAGCCGTCCGCGCGACGGCCCACCACGTGCAGGAAGAGATTGAGCTTGGCGGGAGCGGGATAATCGGGACCGGGCAGTCGCACGCCGCTACTCCGCGAGCGCGCGGTATTCGTCCACCACCAGCCGCACCACCACGTCGCCGCGGGTGGCGCTGATGCGGCGCGCGATCTCGATCGCGCCGGCGGGCTGCTTCTCGTCCACCGTGACGCTCCATCCCGATGGCGCGTCCCCGGGCGCGCCGCCATGGAGCCACGCCGCGAGCAAGGCCGGCTCGAGGGCCACGCCGAGCAAGGCATGGGTGAGCGCGGCGAAGCTCGGTGCGGTCCGGGCTTCGCCCCCGGCCTGGATGAGGCGCGCGCCGCCCCCATCGGATTCGATCCGCGCGACTTCATTGCCGAGGGGCGACGCCACGATCCACAGATCCGCGCCCTGGCGATGGGTCCAGCGCAAGCGGGCGATTTCGCTGCGATCGGCCTGGCGCACCGCGAGGCGCCCGCTCAGCTCGAATGCGGCCGGGACGCCGGAGAGCTCGGGCAGCGGCGCGGGGACGACGGCGCATCCGGCCAGCAGCAGCGCGGCGGCGCAACCCGCGAGGCGGGCGTTCAATTGGTGGGGCACCGCCCGGTCAGGGACGGTACTTCTGCATCACCGCGAGGAGGGTCTCGTGGTTCGGGTTCTCGGTGAGCGCGGCGCGCCAGACCTTCTGCGCCTCTTCTCGCTGCCCGCTTTTCCACAGCGCTTCGCCGAGGTGGGCCGCGATCTCGGGATCGGGACGCGCGCCGTAGGCGTGCTGCAGGTAGCGCAGTGCCTCCATCATGTTGCCGCTGCGGTAGTGCACCCAGCCGAGGCTGTCGAGGATGAAGGGATCGTCGGGCGAGAGCTTGTACGCCTTCTCGATCAGCACGCGCGCCTCCACCAGCCGCTCGGTCTTCTCGGCGAGCGTGTAGCCAAGCGCGTTGTACGCGTGCGCGTAATCGGGCTTCATCTTGATGACGCTGCGCAGGTCGGTCTCGAGCACGTCGAGGCGCTCGATGCGCTCCGCGGCCATGGCGCGGTCGTAGAGCAGCTCGTAGCTGTCGGGATGCTCGCCCACCGCCTTGGAGAGAAGCTCGAAGGTCTCGCGCCATTCCTTGGCGTCGCGCAGCAGCTGTGCTTCCACCTGCACCATCTGGATGCGGTCGGCATCGCTGCGCGGCTCGATCCGCTGGAGATACTCGCGTCCCGAGGCGAGCCCCTGCTGGCGCGCGATCAGCGTGGCGATCTTCAGCTGCGCGCGTACCCAGTCCCCCGACTCGACCTTCTGGTACCAGCCGATCGCCTCGTCGATGCGCTTCAGCCCCTCGGCGGCCTGGCCCATGCCGAGGTAGATGGCGGCGGGCTCGCGATGACCCAGCTTGAGCGAGCGGGTGAAGGCGGTCTGCGCCTCGAGGTAGTCCTCCAGCTGCAGCGAGAGAAGGCCGATCGCGTACGCGGCGTGGGGATCCTTCGGCGCCGATTTCTCGGCCTCGCGGAACTGCTCGCGCGCCTCGCCGAGCTTGCGCTCGGATGCAAGCTCGCGGCCCAACTGCAGGCGGACTTCCGTGGACGCGGGATGCGCGGCGACGAACTCGCGATAGAAATCCACCACCTCCGTGGAGGACGACTTGCGCAGCACTTGCGCCTTGAGGATCGCGCCCTGGTCCCAGCCCGGGCGGATCGCGAGGGCCTCGTCGGCTTCGCGCAGCGCGAGGTCGGTGTCGTTGGCGACCAGCGCCGCGACGCCCAGGCCGTAGTGCGCCTCGGCCATCGCGGGATAGCGCTCGGCGATCGCGCGCGTCGCCTGCAGCACCGCCGCCTTGTCGGTGAACTTGCCGAACAGCTGGCCCAGCTGCAGCAGGATCGGGCCGCGGTTGCCGCTGCGGTCGAGGATGCCCGCGAGCGTCTCCTGCGCCTTGGCGATGTTGTTGTCCGTGCCGAGGAGCGCCGCCATGATCTCGCGCGCCAGCGTCGATTCGGGATCCAGCTCCAGGAGCAGCGAGGCGCTTTCCAACGCGGAGCCGAAGGCCCGCGCGCGGATCGACATCTCGACGGCGCGGCGCGCGATCTGCGGATCGCGCAGCTCCCTGGCCATGCGGTTGTAGATCGCGAGGGCGCCGTCGGTGTCGCCGCGCTGCGCGGCGAACTCGGCCACCAGGAATTCGAAGACCGCGTCGGCCGAGGCGGATCCCTCGTCGGCGTCGTCCGAAGAATCGCTCGCCTCGACCGCGTCTTCGGGATCCTCGGCAAGCGCCGGGTTCACCGTAAACGCCGCCGCCGCGATCGCGGCGCCCCACCAGATTCGCGACTTCATGACTTCGTCTCCCGACCGGTGCCGGAACCCGGCACCACGCACCCATCATAAAACTATTCGGGCCCTTGTAAGCGTTCGCGTCATAGGCCTGTAGGACTCCTCCGGCAACGGTTTTCAGGCACGTATAATTCCCGGAAAAATCAGCCAATTTTGCGGTCCCAACGAGATGCCGGAACTGCCGGAAGTCGAAACGACCCGCCGGGGGCTCGTGCCCCACCTGGTGGGCCGCCGCATCCGGGACGTCGTGGTGCGCAACGGAAGCCTCCGCTGGCCCGTGCCGAAGGACCTGCGGCGGCGCCTGAAAGGGGAGGAAGTCCTCGCTATCCGCAGGCGCGGCAAATACCTGCTCTTCGACACACCGAAAGGCCACTTGCTGGTGCACCTGGGAATGTCTGGCAAGCTCTCCATGGTTCCCGCCGGCCAGGCTCCCCGCACGCACGACCATGTGGATGTGCTCCTCGAAAGCAACGGGACCATGCGCTTCACCGACCCGCGACGCTTCGGCGCGATGCTGTGGCTCGAGCCGCCGGCCGAAAAGCACATGCTGCTGGCGGGCCTGGGCCTGGAGCCGTTATCGCGGGAATTCACCGGCGCCGCATTGCGCGAGCGCGCGAAGGGGCGGCGGGTGGCGGTGAAGCAATTCCTCATGAACGGCCGCATCGTGGTAGGCGTGGGCAACATCTATGCGAGCGAAGCGCTGTGGCAAGCCCAGGTGCTTCCCACGCGCGGTGCGGGAAGCCTCTCCGCGGCCCGTTGGGACCGCCTGGCGACGGCGGTGCGTGCCACGCTCGAGAAGGCGATCGCCGCCGGCGGCACGACGCTGCGGGATTTCGCGTCCGCCGATGGCCGCCCCGGCTACTTCCAGCACGACTTCGCCGTCTACGGCCGCGCAGGCAAGCCATGCCGCCGCTGCAAGTCGAAGGTGCGCACCATCCGCCAGGGCCAGCGTTCGACGTTCTACTGTCCCGGGTGCCAGCGATGACCTCGACCGGGACCTGGGTCGTCCCGACCCGCGCGCTCGAGATGGGCCTCACGGAGCTGCGCCAATGGCGCCAGGCCGCCGCCGGCGGGCTCGCGGAATTCCGCCGCTGGGCGCTGGTGAGCCGCGTGCTCGACGAGCAGACCGCGGCGCGCCTCGCGCACCTCGAACGCCGGCTGCAGACCGAGAAGCTCACCATCGCCTTCGTGGCGGAATTCTCGCGTGGCAAGAGCGAGCTCATCAACGCGCTCTTCTTTGCCAACCTCGGCACGCGCTTCCTGCCGTCGGGCGTCGGGCGGACGACGTTGTGTCCCACGGAGATCCTGTGGGACCCGGCGCGCACGCCCTCCCTCAGGCTGCTGCCGATCGAGACGCGCGAGAGCCCGCGTGCGCTGCGGGAGTTCGTGGGCGAGATCGACACCTGGAAGGAGATCACGCTCGATCCCACCAAGCCGGAGAGCCTCTCCGCGGCCTGCGAAGCGCTGTCGGAGACGCTGCTCGCAACTCCGGGCGACGCGGCGAGCCTGGGATTCGAAACCGAGGGCGCGAGTCCGGTCGAGATTCCCCGCTGGCGGTATGCGGTGATCAATTTCCCGCATCCACTGCTCGCGAGCGGCGTGGTGATCCTCGACACGCCGGGCCACAACACCATGGGCGCCGAGCCGGAGATCACCGTGCATCGCGTGCCCGACGCGGCCGCGATCGTGTTCATGCTCGCAGCGGACACCGGAGTCACGCGCACCGACCGCGAGCTGTGGAGCGAGCATATCCAGCCCATCCACGGGCTGGAGCAGAGCTGCTACGTGGTTCTCAACAAGATCGATGGCCTGCGCGACGGGTTCAAGCCCGAGTCGCAGGTGCTGGCGGAGATCGACCGCCAGGTGAAGTCCACCGCCGAATCGCTGCGCGTCTCGCCCACGCGCGTGTTCGCGCTCTCGGCCAAGCAGGGGCTGGTCGCCAAGATCCAGGACGACCGCGATGGCCTCATCAGGAGCCGCATCTACCGGCTCGAGCAGGCGCTCGCGCGCGGCATGGTGCACCAGCGCCGCCTCGACCACGCGGCCGCGGTGCGCGCCGAGACGCGAGCCGCATTCGCCGAATCACGCGCGCTCATCGACAGCCGCCTCGCGTTCGCCAACGACGGCCTGGAAGAGCTGGTCGCGCTGCAGGGGAAGAACCAGAAGCTGGTGGAGATGCTGGCGCGCAAGGCGGGCTCCGAGAGGAACCGCCTGGAGCAGGCGCGCGCCGTGATGATGGGGCTTCGCACCGTGCACAACCGGCAGATGGACCAGATGGTGCGGCTGCTGGACCCTAACCTCGCGCGCGATGCCGGCATCAAGGCGCGCATGGGCGTGCTGAACAGCGCGTTCTCGAAGGGGATCGGCGAGGCGCTCGACCATTTCTTCCGCGAATCCAGGAAACGCATCCGCGAGGCGATCGAGGTGATCACCGAGGCGAAAGCCATGATGACCACCGTGAGCCGCAAGTTCGCCGAGGAGTACCAGATCGCGACCGTCGAGGTGCCCGAGTTCGCCACCGAGCGCTTCATCGTCGAGCTGGACCGCCTGGAGCAGATCTGCGCGCGCGACTTCAAGGGGGCGGGAAGCCTGCTCACGCGGCGGCGCTCGACGCTGGGCGCGCTCTTCTTCGACAGCGTGGCGCTCAAGGTCGTGCACGTGTTCGAGATCGCCGACCGTGAGGTGCGCACCTGGATGAACGGCTTCATCCGCCCGCTGGATACGCAGCTCAACGCATTCCAGGAGCAGGCCAACAGCCGCATCGAGGGCATGGGACGCATCCAGAACGCCGAGACCGATCTCATGGGACGGCTGGAAGAGATGCGCGTGCTGTCGGGCGAGGTGGCCGCGCAGCTCAAGCAGTGGGAGGCGCACCACGAACGCCTCATGGAGCTGATCGACGTCGAGCGCGAGCACACGCTCGCGTGAGGCACGCCTAGGCGGCGGTCTTCTTCAGCTCGAGCTGCTGGTACTTCGCGGCCAGCTCATCGCGCGATTCCTGGTGCTCGGGGTCCAGCGGGATGCAATCGACCGGGCACACCTCCTGGCACTGCGGCTGCTCGAAGTGGCCCACGCACTCGGTGCATTTGCGCCAGTCGATCACGTAGATCTCCTCGCCCATGGAGATGGCGCCGTTGGGGCACTCCGGCTCGCAAACGTCGCAGTTGATGCAGAGGTCGGTGATCCGGAGCGCCATCAGTCGTCGCGGCGCGGGGTCTTGGCGCGCATGCGCTCGGCGGTGAGCGGATTCACGAAGGCGGAGATGTCGCCGCCGAGCACGGCGATCTCGCGCACGATCGTGGCCGAGAGGAACAGGTACTTGTCCGACGGCGTGAGGAACAGG
>DATLEL010000282.1:0-5460 GCA_035525255.1 Usitatibacter sp. | reverse complement strand
TCGCCGAAGTGCTTCGCGACATAGCCGTGCGCGGCCTCGTGCAACGTGATCGCGAAGATCACCGGGATCGCGTAGACCAGGACGGTGATGAGGATGTTGGTGGGATCCAATTAGTGCAGCGCCTCTTTCACGAAACCGAATGGGCGCGTGTCGCCGGCGCCCTCGCGCACCAGCCGCGGAACGTCGCCGGAGAGGTCGATCACCGTGGTGACCTCGCCGTTGCAGGCGCCCGAGTCGATCACCAGGTCCACCTGGTGCTCGAGGTGGCGGCGGATCTCCTCGGGGTCGTTCAGCGGCATGCCGTGCGCGGGCAGGATCAGCGTCGAAGAGAGCAGCGGCTCGCCCAGCTCCACCAGGAGCGCCAGCGGCACCGGGTGGTCGGGGATGCGCACGCCGATGGTATGGCGCGGCGTGAGCAGGCGTCGCGGAACGTCGCGGGTTGCGCGGAGGATGAAGGTGTACTTGCCGGGCGTATTGGTGCGCATCAGCCGGTATTGCAGGTTGTCCACCTTGGCGAACTGCCCTACCTCGGACAGGTCACGGCAGACGAGCGTGAGGTGATGGCGCTCGTCCACGTCGCGGATGCGGCGGATTTTCTCCATGGCCGACTTGTCGCCGATGTGGCAGCCGAGCGCATAGCAGGAGTCCGTGGGATAGGCGACGACGCCTCCCGACCGGATGATCTCCACCGCCGCCCGGACGAGCCGCGGCTGCGGGTTCTCCGGATGAACCGAAAAGTACTGGGCCATTTCCTTTCATCGCGCGGGCTTGTCGCCCGGCGGATCTCACTGGGCGGCTAGTGCGCCCATTTGGACCACACGGGCGTGAGCGAGGCATGCAGCTGCGGCAGGCGCCCCGGCTCCCAGGGACTTTCCCCCGGCCCGTGGTAATCGGCACCGCGCGACGCCAGGAACCCATGCTCCAGCGCTTCGCGTTGCCACAATGCGTATTCTTCCGGGCGATGGCTGCCCGTCACCACTTCGATCGCCTCGCCGCCGAACGCCTTGAACTGCGTGAGCATCTCGTGACGCATCATCGGCTTCAGGTCGTAGCGGCCGGGGTGCGCGAGCACCGCGGTACCGCCGCTCGCGCGGATCCACTTCACCGCGTCCCCCAGGTCCGCCCAGCGGTGCGAGACGAACGCGGGCTTGCCGCGGGCGAGGTACTTGTCGAACGCCTGCTGGATATCCTTCACCACGCCGCGCTCGGTAAGGTGCCGCGCGAAATGCGTGCGCGAGAGCAGGCGCTCATCCTGCGCCAGCGCCAGTGCCGCGTCGAACGTGCCGGCGAACCCCAGCTTGTCGAGCGCCTCGCCGATGCGCTTCGCGCGGTCGAGGCGACCGACGCGGATCGACTCCAGTCCCTGGATCAGGACGCGCGAGGTGGGATCGACGCCCAGGCCCACGACGTGCAGCGTGGTGTCGCCCCAGCTCACCGAGACCTCGACCCCGGGGACGAACCCCAGGCCCACGCGCTGGGCCGCGGCGGCGGCCTCCGCGATGCCCTCGACGGTGTCATGGTCGGTGAGCGCGACCGCATCAGTGCCGGTGCGCAGCGCGAGCTCGATCAGGGCGGTGGGGGAGAGCAATCCATCCGATCGCGTCGAATGGTTATGCAAATCAAAGTTTTCCAAGCGGTGCCAATTCAAAACGCATTGATAATTATACCAAAACACCCCAAATGAAGCCAGCATGAGCACCCACACCATCCGGTTCGGCGACGAAGGCCAGGCGGCCACCCGCGAGCTGCTGCGCCGCTTCGAGCACCTCGTCGAGCGCAAGCCCGAGCTGGCGAGCCATCCTTTGCAGCGGCATTTCCGCGCCCTGGAGGCGATCGATCGCCAATACGGGGGCCTGTCGCCCCTGCCGCTCGAGGACGTGCCGGAGCTGGTGTCGGCCCTGCTCACCGCCCTCGCGCACCTGGAGCAGGAGGCGCGCCGTAGCCCGATGCATGAAGACCTCGAGGACGTGGCGCATCTCACCATCGGCGTTGCCCTGTGGGCCATGCGGCACGAGGCCCCGATCGCGGTAGTCGAGCCGGTGGCGAACGCGCTCGCGATCCGATCCAACCACGCCACGGGCAAGGAAGAGCTGGCGGCGGTCTACGGCCTGATGCAGGGATTGATCGGCCACGTCGGGCCCGCGCTGGAGGCCGACCTCGAGCGCTCCAATCCCGAGCGGCCGTGGCGCATCCTCCACGCCAATTTCGCCATCACCGCCATCCGCACCGAGGATGCGGCGATGATGGACCACGCTTTCGACGCCCTCGACCGCGCGCTTCCCGACGAGCGCGCCGGCTTCTATTCCGAGGCGCTGGCCCTCGCCCTCTCCCCCGGGATTGCCCCGGCGGTGCGGGAACGCATCGAAGCCCGCCACCTCAAATGGACATCGCAGGGCAATTCGTAGGATAATTAACGGTTTACGTAGTCCACCTCGGCGTGAAATTCCTTCTCGACTTCTTCCCGGTCATCCTTTTCTTCGTCGCCTTCAAGTTCACGGACATCTTCGTGGCGACGGGCGTGGCGATCGCCGCGACCATCGCGCAGATCGCCTGGGTACTGGCGCGGCGCAAGAAGGTGACCAACATGCAGTGGATGAGCCTCGTCATCATCGTGGTCTTCGGCGGGGCGACGCTGCTGCTGCGCGACGAGACCTTCATCAAGTGGAAGCCGACGGTGCTCTACTGGCTCGCGGGGGTCGTGTTCCTCGGCGGCCTCGCATTCGGCACCAACCTGGTGAAGGCGATCATGTCGGAAGGCATCGAGCTGCCCGAGCCGGTGTGGACCAAGCTCGCGGTCGCGTGGGGCGTGTTCTTCATCTTCAAGGGCGCGCTCAACCTCTGGGTCGCGCACCAGTTCAGCACCGATACATGGGTCAACTTCAAGCTGTTCGGCGGCATGGGCTTGATGCTCGCCTTCGTGCTGGTGCAGGCGTGGTGGATCTCGCGCTACCTGCCCGATGAGCCGGCCAAGGCGCAGCCCGCCAAGCCCGAGGGGCCGTAGCGATGTTCTTCGCGATCATCGCCGAGGACATGCCGGGCACGCTCTCGCGGCGGCTGGAGTCGCGCGGCGCGCACCTCGAGCGGCTGAAGGCATTGCAGGAGGCGGGACGATTGCTGCTGGCGGGCCCGCATCCCGCCATCGACGCGCAGGACCCGGGACCCGCGGGCTTTACCGGCTCGCTCATCGTGGCCGAGTTCGCGACGCGCGAAGCGGCGATCGCGTGGGCGGCCGAGGATCCGTATGCGGCCGCGGGGGTGTACGCGCGCGTCACGGTGAAGCCGTTCAGGAAGGTCCTGCCGTAGTGCACGTGGTCGAACAGCGCATCCGCGAGCGATTGCAGTCCCTGGATCCGCTCGCGCTGGAATTGCAGGATGAAAGCGGGCAGCATGCCGGCCATGCCGGCGCGCGGCCCTCGGGGGGCAGCCACTGGCAGCTCACCATCGTTTCGGAAGCCTTCCGCGGCAAGAACGCCGTGGCGAGGCATCGAATGGTTTATGAGGCGTTGGGCGACCTCATGAAATCGGATATCCATGCCCTCAGGATCGAGGCGTCCGCGCCCGAGCAGTCGTAAATCTTCACCTCTCAAAGGAAACTTCATGCAACCCAACTTCAAACACCTCGCCGTCGCCCTCGTGGCCGGCACCTTCGCCGTCGCGGCCGGGGCGCAGGACAAGGCCGAGAAGGCAGCGCCCAAGAAAGCCGCCGCCTCGACTTCCGCCAAGTCTTCGGGCTCGGGCAAGGTCGTCGTCAACGGCGTGACCATCCCCCAGGCGCGCATCGACGCGATGAACAAGGAGCTCAACTCCCAGGGCCAGCCGGACAGCGCCGAGCGCCAGCAGGCGGTGCGCGAAGAGCTCGTCAATCGCGAGGTGCTCGCGCAGGCGGCCGCCAAGCGCGGGCTCGACAAGAACCCCGACGTCCAGGCGCAGATGGAAATGGCTCGCCAGGCCGTGCTGGTGCGCGCGCTGTTCGAAAGCGAAGTGAAGGCGAACCCGATCACCGATGCCGACTTGCAGCGCCAGTACGAGCAGTTCAAGGGCTCCATGGGCAGCACCGAGTACAAGGTGAGCCACATCCTGGTCGACAAGGAAGACGACGCCAAGGCGATCATCGCCGACCTGAACAAGGGCGGCGACTTCGCCAAGATCGCCAAGGAGAAGTCGAAGGACCCGGGCTCCAAGGACAACGGCGGCGACCTCGACTGGGGTCCCTCGGCGCGTTACGTGAAGCCGTTCGCCGACGCCGTCACCTCGCAGCCCAAGGGCAAGGTCTCGGCCGCCCCGGTCAAGACCGACTTCGGCTACCACGTGATCCGCGTCGACGACTCGCGCCCGCTCAAGGTGCCCGAGTTCACCGAAGTGAAGGAGCAGTTCCGCCAGCGCGCCCAGCAGCAGCAAGTCCAGAAGATGGTGATGGACCTGCGCTCGAAGGCGAAAGTAGAAGATCGGTAGGACTGTCATTCCCGCGTAGGCGGGAATCCAGGCGAGAGGGGCGGTGAAAACCGCCCCTTTTTTTTAACCCCTTCCGCCCAACGCCCCGTTTACATCTCCAGCGCCGCACTTCCGCGGCAACCGGGAGATGACATGAAACCGCTTTCAGCCGTCGCAGCCGCCGTGTTCGCGACTTTCGCAGCCGCCGCGCAAGCCGGCATCGGCAACCTGGCCGACGTGAGCATCGTCGACCGCGCCAGCGGGCGCGAGCTGCCGGTGCATTGGCACGAAGGGCGCGCGTACGTGGTCGGCAAGCCCGGCAACGAATACCAGGTCACCGCGCGCAATCGCCGTGGCGAGGACCTGCTCGCGGTGATTTCCGTCGACGGCGTGAACGTGCTCTCCGGCGACACCGCGAGCGCCGGGCAACAGGGCTACATCCTCGCGTCGTGGTCGCGCTTCGAGATCAAGGGCTGGCGCAAGAGCCTGGGCGAAATAGCGGCGTTCTACTTCACGTCGCTCGGCGATTCGTACGCGGCGCGCACCGACCGTCCCGGCAACGTGGGGGTGATCGGCGTGGCGCTCTTCCGCCGCGCACCCGCGCAGGTGGCGCGGAACGAAGCGCCCCCGGCGCCGCACTGGGACAGTCCGCGCGAGAAGGCCGAAGGACGCTCGCAGTCTTCCGACTCCTCCGCCGCCAAGCGCCTCGAGGCCCCGGCCGCCGCCGCCGCGCCGCCGCTCGGGACGGGTCACGGCCGCCGCGAAGAATCTCACGTCACGTACGCCGAGTTCGAGCGCGCCTCGCGCACGCCCGCGGAGACCATCGCCATCTACTACGACAGCTATCGCAACCTGGTGGCACGGGGCGTGCTCGCCTCGCCCACCGCGCGCCGCGACCCCGATCCGTTTCCCGCGCGCTTCGCGCCCGATCCGTGGCGGTAAGTATCATGGCGGCATGGCGGTGGCCGACGAACAGCTGATGCTCGATTACGCCGGCGGCGACGCCGGCGCGTTCGAGACGCTGTACGC
>DATLEL010000263.1:0-4015 GCA_035525255.1 Usitatibacter sp. | reverse complement strand
GGAAAGCAACGCATCCCACGCTACGGCAGCGGCGGCCGCCTGTCTGTCACGATGGGTATCGCTTCGTCGCCGCGCTTACCAAAGGATTGCCGCGAACCGCCCGTATTGCGTGTGTGTGCCGGACGTTGCGCGCAGGTAACCGGTCATGCCGTTGGCGGTGATCTCGACGTCGCTCATCTCGAAAGTGCCCGCGAGCGTGTCGCCGCTGCTGCAGGTGTAGCCGCCGCCAAAGCGGATCAGCTTGCCCGACTGCTGGTACGGGCCGCGGTACTCGCATCGGCGGCCGAGCTGGTCGTCCACGCGCGCGAAGCCCTGGCCGGTCTCCGGGTTGAAGTGCAGCAGCATGTCCGCCTGCACGTAGAGCGTGCCGAACGGGATGCCGTCGCGCGCCTGGCGCAGGTTGAACTGCGCCACGAAATTGCCAAGGTCCATGGGCTGCTGGAAGCTGAATCGCGTGACTTCCTTCGTAGCCGTCACGCCCTCGGCGGTGTAATGCACCCGAATGCGGTCCTTTGCCAACGCCTCCAGCGACACTTCGCCCACCGGGATCACCTTTGCCGCGCCGGCGTCGTACGGCGATCCATGCCACGAGCCTTCGGCGCGATACAGGGTGCCGCGGAAGATCGGGAAGGCGCCCGGTTGGGAATACGCGACCACGTTCGCGTCCGAGGCGACGTACCACGTGGGCTTGCCGTCGGGACCGTGGACGTAGAGCGTGACGAAAGCGGTCTCCAGCTGCTGGACGATGCTGACGCCCCAGCCCGGCTGCTGCGGATTGAACCAGATATCGCTATAGGTGCCGGCATGGGCGGCGAAAGCGGCGAGCGCCGCGGCGAGGGTGGCAAGCGTGTTCCTGATGCTTTTCATGTGGCCCGGTGAAGAATTCGCGAAAGGTCCGCAGCATACCGTCACGACGCGGTTGGTTCGCTACGATTTGTGACGAAACGCGCGGCGGCGGGCATGGGCCGCGCATTGGACGACTATTCCGCCAGCACCTGGTCGGCGCGCGTGAAAGTCCACGTGCGGGTGATGTGCAGGATGTCGGTGTCCATGCGGATGTTGTCCGGGAAGCGGTCGAACGGCGCCGCCAGCCGCACGATGCGCACCGCCGCCTGGTCGAGCACCTTGTGGCCCGAGGAGCGGTTCACCTCGACCGATTCCACCTCGCCGTCGGCCTTGATGGCGACGGTGAGCTGCAGCGAGCCGTAGAGGCGCCGCGCCTTGGCTTCGGAGGGATAGTTCAGGTTGCCGATGCGCTCGATCTTCAGGCGCCAGTTGTCGACGTACTGGGCGAAGCGGTACTCCTGCGCGCGCGCGCCGACGAACTTGCGCTTGGGCCGCTCCTGGTACTGCTGGTACTGCCGGCGCACCTGCGCCTCCAGGCGCGCGATCTCCAGGCTTTTCTCCACCAGGTCGCGGGCCTCGGCGTCGGCCTTGGCGGTGTCGGTCTTCGGTGCCGTGTCGATGGTCGCCACCTGCGCCGTGGACTTCATGCGCGTCATGAGCTCCTTCGCCTCGGCCTCGAGCTGCTTCATGCGCGCCTCGGCGGCCTTCATCTCGCGCGCCGGATCGCGGTCCTCGACCTTCGGGAACGGGGTCGAGGCGCGCAGCTTCTCGTCGGTATTGCCGCCGCCGTCGAGGTTCGCCTGCGCCAGCGCATCGGCCTTGACGGGCTTGGTCGCGCTGCGGGCATTGACCAGCACCACTTCCATCACGTTGTGCGGCGCGTCCCAGCGCAGCTGCGGCATGCGGATGCCGAGCCCGATGATCATCGCCACGTGGAAAGCGAGCGAAGCGATGACGGCGACCTGCATCGTCGCCACCAGTCCGAAACGTTCGAGGAGGAAGTCCGAAAAGGAGACGAGGGCGTCGGGGGAGGGCTGCCTCAGCTGCATTGGCAGGGTGCTAGGGCGCTCGTTCGGGACTTCGCATGAGCGGAAATTGTACTTTCATTTCCCCGCGAAGCGGCAAAGAACGTGCACCTCCCAGAGGTCGATCTCGCCGAAGGCGACCCTCAGGCGCTCGCCCGGAACCGCAGCCGGCAGCCCGATGGCGCGGCAGACGAGCGGCATGCCGTCGATGCGCACCAGCTCCTCGCGGATCAGGGCCGCGTCGGCTTCGGCGATGCCCTCCTGCGCCAGGTACCTCAGGCACCAGTAGCGCTCCATGTGGCGCTGGTGCTCGGCGTAGGCCTCGTACGCGGCCTCGAAATCGCGCGCGGCCACCGTGAGCTCCTCGCGCGAATAGGCGGGCTCGGCGCCCTGGAGCATCGCCGCCAGCTGGCGCTGGTTGGCGAGGTCGCAGAAGCGCCGGAGCGGCGAGCTCGCCCACGCGTAGTGGGTGACGCCCAGCCATTCGTGCGCGGCGGGGATCACTTCCATGCGCGTCTTGGCGCCCTTCTGGTTGCGGTAGAGCGCGTCGTAGCCGCGCTCGGCGAGCAGCTTTCCCCACGCGGAATTCACATGGATCATCAGCTCGGCCACCAGCATGTCCACCGGGGTGCCGCGCTGTCGCGGCTCGATGGAGATGCGGTCGCCCGCCACGCGGAAGGTGTAGTCGGGCCGGTCGCTCTTCTCGTCCGCCGCGCCGCGCGCGGCCTTGAGGAACTTGGCGAGCTTCCACAGCAGGAAGAGCTCGTCACCATGCGCACCTTCGACGCGGCCCTCGGCGACGGTGCCATCGTTCAGGCGCGTGTCCAGCTCCGCGAGCCGCAGGTTGGCCACGATCGGCACGCGCTCGAGGCGCGTCTCGGAAGCGCGGATCTCCATCGACACCGGATCCACGTCGAGATAAAGCGAGGCGGCGGGCACGCTACGCCCGGCAGCGAGCGTGGCCCGCTCCACCGCCTCGCCCGGCAGCATGGTGATCTTGCCGCCGGGGAAGTAGACCGTGGAGAGGCGCTCGCGCGCCAGCGCTTCGAGCGCGTGGTCGCGGCCGAACCAGAGCGCGGGCGCCGCGATGTGCACGCCGACGCGAACCAGGCCCTCCGCGGCCGGCGTCACCGAGAACGCGTCGTCGATCTCGGTGGTTTCCTCGTCGTCGATGGAGAACGCCGCCACCGCAGCCTCGGGCAGGCCCTGCGGCTCGACCACGTCCGCCACCTCGGGAAAGCCGATGCCCCGCGGGAAAAGCTCGAACGCGAAGCGCCGCAGGAAGTAATCCTCGGGCCCGGCGAGTGCGCCCGCGGCCGCCAGCAGCCGCGGGGGTGCCATGCCCGCCGTGGTGGCGGCCTGGTCGAGCGCTTTCCATTCGAGGCTCATCTTGTCGGGCTTGAAGAGCAGCGTGTCGAGCTTCCCCGCGAAGGGCTCGGGCACGCGGCCCGCGGCAAGCTCCGCCGCCCACGCGTCCACCTGCTCCTGCTGGCGCTTCTTCTTCTCGACGCCGGCGAGCGCCGCCTTGAGGTTCTCCGCGGCGGCCGCCTGGTAGCGTCCCTTGCCGCGCTTGTAGAAGAAGATCGGGTGCGAATGAAGCGACAGCGCCACCGCCGCGGCTTCCTGCGGCGTGGGCCTGCGGCCGAAGTAATCCGTCGCCAGGGCCTCGAAGCCGAATTCATCGGGCCCGCAAACCTCCCACAGGAACTGCGGATCGATCGGCTCGGAGAGCTTCTGCGCCTCCGGCATGAAAGCCGTCAGCGGCTGCCCGTCGAAGCGAAGCAGGATGCTCGTCGCCTTCACCTTCGAGCGCTTGCCGTGGGCCGCTTCCACCTGGCAGGTGGCGCCCGCTTCCGAGAGGATGGTGCCGACGCGGAAAGCGCCGTCTTCCTCGAACAGGACCTGCTTCATGTGAGCGCCCAGTCCACGATATCCGGCACGTGCTCGGGGAACGAGCTCAACGCATGGTCGCCGCCCCGGATCACCTCCTGCAGCGCGCCGTCGTAGAACGCCACCGCCTCGCGATAGTCGAGCACCTCGTCGCCGGTCTCGACGAACAGCCAGTAGCGCTCCGGTCTCGTGATGGCGGGGGGGTCGAGCGCGTGCAGCTCGCCCACGTGCTCCCACGTCAGCTCGAACGCCTC
>DATLEL010000247.1:0-3240 GCA_035525255.1 Usitatibacter sp. | reverse complement strand
ACCGACGGCGATGGCGTGGCCGAGACGCGTTCGGTGTTCCTCGAAGGGCTGCACTCGCCCTTCGGCATGGCGCTCATCGGCAACCAGCTCTTCGTCGCAAACACCGATGCAGTGGTGCGCTTCCCCTACACACCCGGCACGCTGCGCATCGATGCGCCCGGCATCAAGGTGGCGGACCTTCCCGCCGGCCCGCTCAACCACCACTGGACCAAGTCGCTGGTAGCCAGCCGCGACGGCGCCAAGCTCTACGCCGGCGTGGGCTCCAACAGCAACGTGGCCGAGAACGGCATGGAAGCCGAGGAAGGACGCGCGGCGGTGTGGGAAATCGACGCACGCAGCGGCGCAGCGCGGGTGTATGCGACCGGGCTGCGCAATCCCGTGGGACTGGGTTTCGAGCCCGCGAGCGGCAAGCTGTGGACGGTGGTGAACGAGCGCGACGAGCTGGGCAACGACCTGGTGCCCGACCTGCTCACCTCGGTCACCGAGGGCACGTTCTATGGTTGGCCGTTCAGCTACTTCGGCTCCCACGTGGACGACCGCGTGAAGCCGGCGCGTCCCGACATGGTCGCGAAAGCGGTGCGGCCCGATTACGCGCTCGGATCCCACGTGGCGCCGCTCGGCCTGTCGTTCTCCGAAGGCCTCGAATGGCCCGCGCCCTTCCGTGGCGGCGCCATCGTCGGGCAGCACGGATCGTGGAATCGCCGCCCGCCGAACGGCTACAACGTGGTGTGGATCCCGTTCACGGGTGGGCGGCCCTCCGGAAAACCGGTCGAGGTGCTCGGCGGATTCCTCAGCCCCGACAGCAAGGCCTACGGGCGGCCCGTGGGAGTGGCGGTGGATCGCCGCAACGGCCTGCTCGTCGCGGACGACGTCGGCAACGTCATCTGGCGCGTTTCCGCCACACGCTGACCGGCAGGCGCATGCGGAAGGACTCGGCGCCGGGCGCCTCGGCGTACGCGGCGAGCTCCGTGGCTTCCGCCGACGGCGGCTCGTAGCGCTCGAACCCCAGGCGCCGGTAGACCGCCTGCGCGCGCGCATTGCTCGCGCGAACCATGAGCCACACGTAGTCGATGCCGTCGCGCGCGAAAGCTTCGTCGAGGTAGCGCGTGAGCGCGGCGGTGCCGGTGCCGCGGTCCTTTTCGCCGAGGAGGATGCGCTTCACGTAGAGCGAGCGCGCGCGCGGGCGCCCGTCGTACGCGATGAGGTAGCCCGCGGGCTCGCCGTCGCGCTCGATGATCCAGTGCTCGCGCGCGGTGGTCCCGCCAATGGCTTCGCGGTGCTCCTGGTCGCTCCACTGTCCGATCAGCTCTCGATTGTCCGCGTGCCGCTCGAGCCCGGTCACGAACGGGAGGTCGGCGGGGCGCGTACGCCGCAGCGAGACCTGGGCCATCAGCGGCCGATGCCGCGCGCCATGATCACGGCGAACAGCGGGATCAGCGCGGCCAGGTGCACCTCGATCATCACCAGCCTGCGCATGCGCCGATGTTCCGCGGCAGGCAGGGGCCACGCCGGATCGTGGTCGAGCTCGCGCCGCCAGCGGATGAAGGCGAGCGTGGGGTACACCGACATCATGCCGATGATGAGGAAGAGGCCCACTTTCACGTAGATGGGCCACCACGAGAGATAGAAATCCGCGCCCTTGGCGCCGAGTCCCAGGCGCAGGAAGCCGGTGGCCAGCACCGCGATGGCGGCGCCGAAATACCACAGGTCGACGCGACCCAGCACGCGCACCGCTGCCGCGTCGAGCGGCCGTCGGATGATGACCGCCTCCGCGGTGAGGAACCCGAACAGCACGAACATCGCGAGGTAATGGAGGTAGGCGAGGACGGCGTCGAGGGCCATGGTCAGTGCTTCGCGGCGAGGAAAGTGGCGAGGCGGACGATGGCTTCCTCGAGGCGCGCCACCGGCTGCGTATAGGCGATGCGCACGTGGCGCTCCGGATGGTTGTGTCCGAAGTCCTTGCCCGGCGTGAGCGCGACATGCGCTTCGGTGAGCACGCGGCGCGCGAAGGCGAAGCTGTCCGGCGTGAGCGCGGAGCAGTCCGCGTAGACGTAGAAGGCGCCCTGCGGCATCACCGGGACGCGGAAGCCGAGGGATTCCAGCGCCGGAACCAGGAAGCGGCGGCGCGCGTCGAGCTCGGCACGGCGCTCTTCGAGGATCGCGAGGGTTTGCGGCAGGAAGCAGGCGAGTGCGGCGTGCTGCGCCACGGTCGAGGGCGAGATGAAGAGGTTCTGCGCCAGCTTCTCGATCTCGCGCACCAGGCCGTCCGGCGCGACGAGCCATCCGAGCCGCCACCCCGTCATCTGGAAATACTTGGAGAAGCTGTTGATGACGATGACGTCGTCGCCGGCCTCGAGCGCGGTGCGGGCATCGAGCCCATAGGTGAGGCCGTGATAGATCTCGTCGACGAGGAGCGTCGCACCCTTCTCGCGCACGAGCGCCGCGAGCGCCGCCACCTCGGCCGGCTCGACCATCGTGCCGGTGGGATTCGACGGCGATGCGACCATGGCGATACGGACACTCGGGCTCCAGTGACGCCGCGCCAGGCCGGCGGTGAGCTGGTAGCGCGTTCCGGCGTCGACGGGCACGAGGCGCGGCTCGCCTCCGAAAGCGCGCACGAAATGGCGATTGCAGGGATAGCTCGGGTCGCCCAGCATCACCTCGTCGCCCGGGTTCAGCAGCACGCCGAAGGCGAGCAGCAATGCGGCGCTCGAGCCCGCGGTAACAACGATGCGCGCGGCCGGCACCTCGATGCCGTAGCGCTCGCGGTAGAAGCGCGCGATGGCTTCGCGAAGCTCCGCCAGGCCCAGCGCGGACGTGTAGAACATCGGCTTCGAATCCAGGGCACGCTTCGCCGCCTCGACCACCGGACGCGGCGTGGTGAAATCCGGCTCCCCGATCTCCAGGTGGATCACGTCGTGCCCGGCCGCCTCCACCTGGCGCGCGAGGGTCTGGATCTCCATCACCTCGAAGGCCTCGATGTGGGCCATGCGCGCGGCGAGCTGGAAGTTTGGGGCGGCGTCGTTCATCGGGACGTGGAGATTACCTCAGATGCTCGTCCCAGAATTTCTGCAGGCGCTTCGCCGAGACCGGCAGCGGCGTGCGCAGCTCCTGCGCGAACAGCGAAACGCGCAGCTCCTCGATGAGCCAGCGGTACTCCTCCAGCTTCGCGTCGCGCCGCCCGGCATCGTGGTCCGCCTTGAGGCGCGCCTCGTAGTTCTGCCACAGCGTGTGCACGGC
>DATLEL010000245.1:0-3480 GCA_035525255.1 Usitatibacter sp. | reverse complement strand
CTGGTGCGGCGCAAGTACACCGCGCCGGACAAGCTGGTGATCCAGGGCGGCAGCGCCGGCGGCCTGCTGATGGGCGCGGTCGTCAACATGCGTCCCGACCTCTTCAAGGCCGTGGTGACGCAGGTGCCGTTCGTGGACGTGGTGAGCACCATGCTCGACGCCTCGCTGCCGCTCACGGTTCAGGAGTACCTCGAGTGGGGCAATCCGAACGAGGAGAAGGCCTACCGCTACATGCGCTCCTACTCCCCGTACGACAACCTGAAGAAGGGCGCCTACCCGTCGATGCTGGTGGAGACCTCGCTCAACGACAGCCAGGTGATGTACTGGGAGCCCGCGAAGTACGTGGCCAAGCTGCGTGCGCTGAAGACCGACAGCAACCCGCTCCTGTTGAAGACCCTCATGGAGGCGGGGCATGGCGGCGCGTCGGGGCGGTATGACGCGCTGAAGGAGCTGGCATTCACGTATAGCTTCGTGCTGGACCAGGTGGGGCTCGCGCGGTAGCTTGAGTACCCTCCAGCTTTTCACCGCCTGCGTCGCGATCTGGGGATCGACCTGGATCGCCATCACGTTCCAGCTGGGCCGCGTGGCGCCCGAGGCGAGCGTGTTCTATCGCTTCCTGCTCGCCTCGATGCTGGTGTTCGCATACTGCCTGGCCCGACGCTTGCCGCTACGCTACAGCCCGCGCGCGCATGCCTGGATCGCGCTCCAGGGCGCGTTCATGTTCAGCGTGAGCTACATCTTCGTGTACTACGCCGAGGCGAACGTGGTGTCGGGCCTCGTCGCGGTGGGCTACTCGGCGAGCCCGCTGCTGGCGATGCTCGGCATGCGCGCGTTTTTCGGCACTCCCATGACGAGCCGGCTCGCGGCGGGGTCGGTGCTCGGCATGGTGGGAATCACGCTGGTCTTCTATCCCGAGATCGCGCAGCTGCGCGGCGGCGGCCGTCCGGTCCTGGGCGCGCTCTTCACGGCCCTTGCCGTCCTCGTCTCCACCTTCGGCAGCCTGGTGGCCCATCGGAACCAGCAGGCGAAGCTGCCGCTGTGGCAGTCGATGGCGTGGGGGATGCTTTACGGCGCGATCTTCTCGCTCGCGATCACGCTCGCCACCGGCAAGTCCCTCGCCTTCGAGGCCACGGTGCCTTACGTGCTCTCGCTGCTGTACCTCGCGATCCTCGGCTCGGTCATCGCGTTCGCGGGATACCTCACGCTGCTGGAGCGCATCGGCATGGCCCGCGCGGGCTACATCGGCGTGATGGTGCCCATCGTGGCGCTGGTGATCTCGGCCGCCTTCGAGGGCTTCCACTGGCACCCGCTCACTTGGGTCGGGATCGCCGTTTCGGTGCTCGGCAACATCGTCATCCTGCGCGAGCGACAATAGCGGATGAAGTACCTTCGCCGGAGCCGCCGCGCGGGCCCCAGCGGGCCGTGGCGCATCGTGATCCTCGTGCGCAGGATCGACGTGGCGGTGGTGATCTCGGTCCTGGCGCACGTGCTGTTGTTCACGCTGCTGCCGGCTGCCAAGCCCACGCCGCCCCCGTCTGCGGCCTCCTCTCCCATGCAGGTGGTGCTCGTCTCGCCGCCCCTAGTGGCCCCCCAGCCGGTCGAGGCCCCGGCACGCGAGGTGACGCCGCCACGGCCCGTGGAGAAGCCCGTGCCGCGGCCTCCCACCGTCAGCCGGCCGCGCCCCGAGGCGCCCCCCACGGCTCGCGCCGAAGTGCCCGCGGAGTCGCCGCGCCCCACGCCTTCGGCGCCGCCGGAAGTGGACATGATGGCGGCCATCGAGGCGCGCCGTGCCAGCCGCCGGGCGGCCGATGCGGGCCGTGGCGCTCCGCCTCCCACGGCCGGGGCCGAGGATGCCGCCACCCGCAACCTGCGCACGCTCACCGGCGGCGAGGGTGTCGGCGGCGTTTTCGAGATCCTCGAGAAGGGGACGCGCCGCGGGACCTTCGTCTTCAACGGCTGGCGCCAGGAGGCGCGCGGCAAGTGGCGCACGGTAATCGAGGTGGATGCGGGCCAGGGCGGCAACGTCGAGCTCGCCATGGTGCAGCGGATGATCGTGCTGATCCGCGAGTACTACAGCGGCGACTTCAAATGGGAGTCGCACCGCCTCGACCGCATCGTGACGCTCTCGGCGCGGATCGAGGATACGGCGGGGTTGGAGGAATTCATGATGCGGGAGTTCTTCGGGCCGCCGGGGCCCGCGGCACAACGGCGCTGATCGGCGCCTGGATAATTCGAGGTTCGGGGCGGTCGAGGCTTGTGCGACACGGGGAGCTTCGTCGACCCAACGTGGCTGCGATCATCGATCCGTCCTCGCTCCAGGGTCTTCAAGCCTCGACCGCCCCGAGCCTCGATGTTTCGACTGCCCCCGTGTCGCACAAGCCTGCACCGCGTCCACCAGCGCCAACAAAGTTAGGGCCTAGCCCTCACGCGAAGCGCGGAAGCGCTCGAGGCTCTTCGCCGCGTCCCGGCGCACTTTCCATTTGAGGGGCGCGAACCAGCCGAGCACCTGTCCGGCCGGGCCCAGTGCCTGGGCCGCCCAGCGCCAAAAGGAAAAGTTGTCGTAATGTCGGACGATCAGGCCATCGCGGAAGGCGAACATCGCGGCGATGTGGTTCACCACCGGGCGCCCGGTGCGGGAGAAGGTGTAGCGCGCGGTCCAGCGGGCGCGGCCGCCTTCGTCGTCGCCGCTGGCTTCGTCGAGCGCCACCTGCAGGTCGGGCGCGCGGGAGAGCAGCAGGCGCCACATGTCGCCGGCTTCCGCGCCGCGCAGGCGCGGGAAGACCGTGTCGGAAAAGAAGATCTCCGGGTGGTAGCAGCGCGCCATGCCCTCCGCGTCGCGGCGCGCGAACGCGCCATAGAACTCGCGGATCAGGGCCTCGTGGGGATGCATGGAATTGACGACCGTCAAGGTTGGTTGTTTTGCGCCCTCCCTATACTGCCGCAAATCCCCCAGGAACCCTTCCCATGCTCTCCGATATCGAAATCGCCCAGAAGGCGAAGATGACTCCCATTGCCGACGTCGCCAAGAAACTCGGGATCCCCGAGGAGGCGATGGAGGCCTACGGGCGCTACAAGGCCAAGATCTCGCTGCAGTACTGCGAATCGCTGCGGAAGAAGCCCGACGGCAAGCTGGTGCTGGTGACCGCCATTTCGCCCACGCCGGCGGGCGAGGGCAAGACCACGACAACCGTTGGCCTGGGCGACGCCCTGAACCACATCGGCAAGAAAACCGTGATCTGCCTGCGCGAGCCGTCACTCGGCCCGGTATTCGGCATGAAGGGCGGCGCCGCCGGCGGAGGCTACGCCCAGGTGGTGCCCATGGAGGACATCAACCTCCATTTCACCGGCGACTTCAACGCGATCCAGCTCGCCAACAACCTGCTGGCGGCGATGATCGACAACCACATCAACCACGGCAACGAGCTCGGCTTCGACGTGCGGCGCATCGCCTGGAAGCGTGTGCTCGACATGAACGACCGG
>DATLEL010000243.1:0-2119 GCA_035525255.1 Usitatibacter sp. | reverse complement strand
TCGCCCTCGATGAAGTGCAGGCCCAGGCCCATCGCGTCGGGCACCGTGAGGATGTCGGAGAACAGGATCGCGGCGTCGAGCGGGAAGCGCTCGAGCGGCTGCAGCGTGACTTCGCATGCGAGCTCCGGCGTCTGCGCGAGGGCGAGGAAGCTGCCGGCGCGCTTGCGCGTGGCGTTGTACTCGGGGAGGTAGCGGCCGGCCTGTCGCATGATCCAGATCGGCGTGTACGGCGTGGGCTCGCGCATCAGCGCGCGCAGGAAAGTGTCGTTCTTCATCCTTGCGATTCTCGCATGCGCCTCAATGGCAACGATCGAGGAAGGCATGCAGCGTCGCCGCATAACGCGGGTTGAGCGCGATGTCGTTGTGGCCGAAGCCGGGGAAGGCTTCGCTCTGCACCGGCCCCTTCCACAAGCCCGCGAGGCGCTTCGAATGGCGCGCGGGGATGAGGTCGTCCGCCTCCCCCATGAGGATCAGCGCCGGCATGTCGAGCCGTGGCGCATGGGCCGCGCTATCGAAGGGATGGCGCATGAGCAGCCCCACCGGCAGCCACGGATAGATCTCGCGCGCGACGTCGCGGGCGCTCGCGAAGGGCGATGTCAGCAGCACGCAACGCGCGGGCCGGGCGGCGGCCACCTGCACCGCGACACCGGTGCCGAGGCTGCGGCCATGCAGGGCAATGCGCGCGGTGTCCAGGTCGGTGCGCGTGGAGATGCGATCGAAGATCTCGATGGCGTCCGCCACCAGCGCGCGTTCGCCCGGCTTGCCGCCGCTGGCGCCGTAGCCGCGGTAGTTGACCAGCAGCACCGCGCGGTCGCGATAGGTTTCGGCGGCCAGGGGCGCGAATGCGGTCACCTCTTCGGCGTTGCCGCCGTAGTAGATGACCAGCGGCGGACGTTCGCGCGGCGGCACCACCAGCACGCCGGCGAGCGTCGTGCCGTCAGCCGCGCCGTGGCGGAATTCCTCCAGGCGCCAGCCCGCCGGCGCGCGGGGTGCGCCGTGCAGCGGCTGCGGATAGAAGACGAGGCGTTCCTGCACCAGCCACACCGCGGCGACGATGGCGAGGTATCCCAGCGCCAGCACCGCCAGCACGACCTTGAGCAGCGCTATCGCAGGGCTCCTAGCGCGGCAGGTTGGAGCCGCCGGTGAGGAAGGTATCGACCTCGCGGGCGCACTGCCGTCCCTCGCGGATCGCCCAGACGATGAGCGATTGGCCACGGCGCATGTCGCCCGCGGCGAACACCTTCGGCATGGAAGTCGCATAGGCGCCGGCGCCATCGGTGGGCGCGCGCACGTTGCCGCGCGGATCCCTGGCCACGGCGAGTTGCTCGATGAGGCCTTCGTGCACCGGGTGCAGGTAGCCCATCGCCAGCAGCACCAGTTGGGCCGGGATGGTGAATTCGCTGCCGGCCACTTCCTTCATCACCATCGCGCCGCGCTCGTCCTTCACCCATTCGACGTGGCAGGCGGTGAGGCTTTCCACGCGACCGTCCTTGCCGGAGAAGTGCTTGGTGGCGACGGCGAAGTCGCGCTCCGCGCCCTCTTCGTGCGAGGAGGACGTGCGCAGCTTGAGCGGCCAGTAAGGCCAGGTGAGCGCCTTGTTCTCGCGCTCCGGCGGCATCGGCATCAACTCGAAGTTGGTGACCGAAGCCGCACCCTGGCGAATCGAGGTGCCGATGCAGTCGCTGCCCGTATCACCACCGCCGATCACCACGACGTGCTTGCCGGTCGCCATGATCTGGTCCGGCACCTTGTCGCCCGCGACGACCTTGTTCTGCTGCGGCAGGAATTCCATCGCGAAGTGGATGCCGCCCAGCTCGCGCCCCGGCACCGGGAGGTCGCGCGGCTTCTCGCTGCCGCCGGAGAGCACTACCGCGTCGAACTGCTCCAGCACGCTTGCGGCCGGCATCGCCTGCGAGCCCACGTGCACGCCGGTGCGGAACGTCACGCCCTCGGCCTTCATCTGCTCGATGCGCCGGTCGATGTGGACCTTCTCCATCTTGAAATCGGGGATGCCATAGCGCAGCAGGCCGCCGATGCGATCGTTCTTCTCGAACAGCGTCACGTCATGCCCGGCGCGCGCCAGTTGCTGCGCGCACGCCATGCCCGCGGGCCCGGAGCC
>DATLEL010000238.1:0-7830 GCA_035525255.1 Usitatibacter sp. | reverse complement strand
TGGAGCAGAAGCGCGACCGGCTGCAGAAGGAGGAGTCCAGCGAGAGCGCGCGCCAGAAGGCCATCAAGAAGGAGCTCGAGTGGGTCCGCAAGAACGCCAAGGGCCAGCAGACCAAGAACATCGCGCGCCTGAAGCGCTTCGAGGAGCTGAACGACTACGAGTACCAGAAGAGGAACGAGACCGCGGAGATCTTCATCCCCGTGGCGGAGCGCCTCGGCAACGAGGTGATCGAGTTCGAGAACGTGTCCAAGTCCTACGGCGAGCGGCTCCTCATCGATAACCTGTCGTTCAAGATCCCCGCGGGCGCCATCGTCGGCATCATCGGCCCCAACGGCGCCGGCAAGTCGACACTCTTCCGCATGATCACCGGCAAGGAGAAGCCCGACTCCGGCACGATCAAGATCGGCCACACCGTGAAGATGTCGGTGGTGGACCAGACGCGGAAATTCAACGAGAAGGAAAACGTCTGGCAGGCGATCTCCGGCGGCCAGGACATCCTCACCGTCGGCAAATTCGAGATCCAGTCGCGCGCCTACCTGGGGCGCTTCAACTTCCGTGGCGGCGACCAGCAGAAGCTGACGGGGCAGCTTTCCGGCGGCGAGCGCGGGCGCCTGCACCTGGCGAAGACGCTGCTCGACGGCGGCAACGTGCTGCTGCTGGACGAGCCGTCCAACGACCTCGACGTCGAGACGTTGCGCGCGCTGGAAGACGCCCTCACGGAATTCGCCGGGACCGTGCTGGTGATCTCGCACGATCGGTGGTTCCTCGACCGCATCTGCACGCACATCCTGGCGGCCGAGGGCGATTCACAGTGGGTGCTTTACCCGGGCAACTACCACGAGTACGAAGAAGACAAGCTCGAGCGCCTCGGCGAGGAAGCCGCGCAGCCGCACCGGCTGCGGTTCAAGGCGCTGAAGTAAAACTGGTGTCAGACACGTACGCCAACGAGCCCGGCTTGGCTATTCGTGTCTGACACCAGTTTTACCGCTTCTGCAGCAGCACCGGGTCCTTCCCCTTCACGATCTTCCGCGCGCGGTCGAGCATCGCCGCCTCGCCGGTGCCGAACTCGGAGTTCGCCGCAGCGCCGAGGCTCTTCGAGCCATGCTCGTGGGAGTAGGCGCGGGTGAACTCCGCGCCGAGGAAGAAGATCTGCGCCGAGTAGTAGACCCAGATGATCGCCACCACGATCGTGCCGGCGGCGCCATAGGACGAGGCCACGGCGCTCTTGCCGATGTAGAGGCCGATGAGCAGCTTGCCGATCGTGAACAGCACCGCCGTGATGAACGAGCCCAGCAGCACGTCGCCCCAGGGGATGCGCCGCGCCGGCAGGATCTTGAAGGTCATCGCGAACAGCAGCGTCATCAGCCCGAGCGAGAACACGATCTCGAGCAGGTGCGCCAGGAATTCGCCCGCACCGCTGAACCACGTCGTGCCGACGTAGGCGACGAACGCGCTCACCACGAGCGAGGTCAGCAACAACAGCCCGATCACCACGATGAGCCCGAAGGACAGGAGGCGCTTGCGCAGCAAGCCCCACACGCCGTTGGTCTTGCGCGGCTCGCATTTCCAGATGCGGTTCAGGTCATCCTGCAATTCGGCGAACACGGTCGTCGCTCCCACCAGCAGGACGAGCGCGCTGATGACGGTCGCGAGAATCCCCGTCTTCTCCCGCGCTGAAGCCTCGAGCATCGTCTTCACGCCCTCCGCGCCGGTATCGCCGAGGAGCCCCGAGAGCTGCGTGAGCAGGAGCGTTTGAGCCTCGTCGTGGCCGATGATGAGGCCCGCCATCGTGATGACCAGCATCAGCAGCGGGGCCATCGAAAGCAGCGAATAGAACGCGAGCGCCGCGCCCATGCTGGAACAGTTGTCCGTGCTCCAGCCCGCGAAGGCGCTCCGGGTGACCTTCCACATCGCCCCGGGTCCGAGGATCTTCATGAGACGGTACGCCGCGCCATGGCAAGGAAACCGATGACCAGCGGGGCGATGAACATGAGGTGGTAGAGGAGCGTGGGATCCTCGCTCGCTTCTTCCGTCTCTTCTTCGCTCTCGCCGTCGAGCCAGTGGTCGAATGCGCGCAAGAACTGGTTCCAGAGGCTCTCTTGTTTGGCGTCCTTCATCGTCTCGCAGTCGCAATGTCCATTGGCCATTCGAGAAACTTGCGGGCGATTAGTTTCTTGGCCGCATGGCGCAGGTCGTGGTCCTACACCGGCACATGGGCAGGCTCGTTCCTACATGCGTCTCAGGAGCCGCCGACTTTTTTACCGGCTGCGTCGCTCTACAGTGGTGATTCCAGCAGCCGAACCGCGACACGAAACGAATGGTCGAGAACCACTATTACGCCGACGTGAACCTGCCCAACCATGTGTGGGTGCGTGAACGCGCCGGCGCGCGCTCGCGCTGGGTCTTGCGCGACGCATCGGAGCTGAAAGGCCGCCCTGCGGGATCGGGTGCCGAAGGCGCGAGCCAGGGACGCAAGCCCGGCGCGCCGCTGCAAGTCCGCTGAGACCTAAGCGGCATCGTCTTCGTGCAGTTGCGCGCTCCGCATCGACGCACGCACGACGAAGCTCGTGAGTCGCTGCATCGCCACCAGCGCTTCACCTTCGAGCGTGGTGGTTCGATACGCCTCCACCAGCGAAGCGTGCAGCTCTTCCAGGTTGCCGGCGCTTTTCATCTTTCCCGGCCGGCACGAGGGCGGCAATAACGAAAGCTCGTGCGGCGTCCACGTCGCGAAGTGGTCGCGCACTATGGCGATGAGCTCCTCGGTGTTGCTGGCCTCTTCGAGGTGCCGGAACCAGTTGGGCATCGCCTGCCTTCGATGGCGGCAGCCGGCGTGGCTGCCGGCTCCCGAAGCGAGCGATTATGGGCGCCCATCCGCATCCAGTACTGTAGGACCCGGTGCAGGACGCGTGTAGGACTGCGCCGACGCGGTAGGCCCGGCGGTGCGGAGCCGCTACAATGCGGATCGAATGCCCGCCGCCCCCGCCAACCCGGTCCACGCGCACGTCGCGTTCCTGCGGATCCCGCAGTTCGACTCCAAGCCGGTCTCGGAACAGGCTTCCCTCAAGGAGCAGCTGGAGAACCGCGTCCTCGCGGCCATCGGCCGGTTGCCCGCGGCCGATCGTGTAGTTCTCGATGCCGAGGACGGGATCGCACTCGTGATCTTCAGTGACGCCGAGATCGCGCTCGATGTCGCGCAGTCGATCCACCGCGATTCGGGGGGCTCCGCCCTGCAGGTCGGCGTCAACTACGGGCCTCTCGCGTTGTCGAGCGCGGGATCGGACGCACGCGTCTTCGGCGACGGGCTCTCGGCGGCAGCGGCCGCGGCACGCTTCGCCGATCCCTCCAAGCTCCTCGTCACCGACACCTTCGCCAAGCTGCTGCAGGCCACGTCCCCGGACCGCGCGCGCGAGCTCGCCGAAGCCGGCGACTTCACCGATACGCGGGTGCGCATCCACCGCTTCTTCTCCCCGGATCCGGAGCTGCGCGCGGTGCGCCGGCGCCGCATCGCCCTCTATGCGATCGGCGGCGTGATCGCGATCCTCCTCATCGGCGTGATCGGCCGCGACATCTACCAGCCGCTGTTCCAGTCGCGCCCCGCGGTCCTGAAGCTCGAGGTGAAGCCGCGCGCCGAAGTGTTCGTCGACGGCATCTCCAGGGGACGCACTCCGCCGCTGGCGCAGATCGAGGTGCCCCCGGGCGCGCACAAGCTCACGCTGAAGAACCCGGGTTTCCGCACCATGGACACGATGCTCGACCTGAAGCCGGGACAGCGCCTCACCATCACGCAGACGCTGCAGAAGCTGCCGGATCCGCCCAAGCCCAAGCCGGCCGAGAAGCCGGACTTCTGGCGCGACCTGAAGAAGAAATTCAACTGATGAGCGAGGGCAAGCCCGAGAAGTTCGGCCGCTACCGCGTCCTGAAGGAGCTCGGGCGCGGCGCCATGGGCATCGTCTACCTCGCGGAGGACGAGGTGCTTGCGCGGACGGTCGCGATCAAGATGATCGCCCTCACCGGCAGCGACCAGGAGCGCGATACGCACGAGGCGCGCTTCCGGCAGGAGGCGCGCGCGGCGGGCGGCCTCACCCATCCGTCGATCATCACCATCTACGACGTCGGGCGGGAGGGTGACGTGGCGTTCATCGCCATGGAGCTGGTGCAGGGGCGCGAGCTGCGCGAGCTGATTCGCGACGGCAGCCTCGCCCCCGCGGAGGCGGTGGAAATCGCCGCGCAGGTGGCGGAGGCGCTCGCGTTCGCGCACGAGCACGGCATCGTCCATCGCGACATCAAGCCGGGCAACATCATGGTGCTCGACGACGGGCGCATCAAGATCATGGACTTCGGCATCGCGCGGCTGCGCGAGCCCACCGTGAAGACGCAGACCGGCGTGCTGCTGGGCTCGCCGCAGTACATGTCGCCGGAGCAGATCTCGGGACAGAGCCTCGACGGCCGCGCCGATATCTTCTCGCTCGGCGTGGTCCTCTACGAAATGCTGACGGGCATCAAGCCCTTCGATGCCGCGGACCTCACGCAGGTGCTCTTCTGGGTGGTCAACATGCCCACCAAGCCGCCGAGCGAACGCCGCCCCGGTTTGCCCGCGGTGATCGACTACATCGCGGCGCGGGCGCTGAAGAAGAAGCCCGACGAGCGCTACGCCACCGCGACCGATTTCGCGGCCGACCTGCGCCAGGCCATCCCCGAGGTGCTCGCGGCGGAGGCCACCATGCGCGAGCGCAAGGCGCTCGAGGCGTCCTCGGCGCTACCGACGATCCCATTGTCCGGGCACGGCTCCGAGGACGAGAAGACGGTCCCCATGGCGCCGGAGCGCCTCGAGCTGCGCGCTTCGCGCCGCTTCGACTCCGCCGCCGGTCTCGCGAGGCTCTCGGCGTTGCCCACCGACAGCGAGGGCACGCAGACGCGCGGCGGCTGGACGGTGCCGGTGATGCCGGTGAGGAAGCGCATCGACGCCGCCACCGCCATCCTGCTCGCGTGCTACGGCGCGGCGGTGCTGGCCGCGGTGGCCATCGTGCTGGTGTGAGCGGGGGCGGCGCGCGGCGCGCGATCGCCACGGCGGTCCTCGCGGCGAGCCTCGTTGGTTGCAGCGGCGGCCCCAAGCTTGCAAAGCTGCCCGATGACGCGTTGGTGCTCGCCTTCGGCGATAGCCTCACGTTCGGCACCGGCGCGGCGCGCAACGAGTCCTACCCCGCGCTCCTCGAGGCGCGCATCCATCGCAAGGTCGTCAATGCCGGCGTGCCGGGCGAGACGAGCGCCGACGGGCTGGCGCGGCTGCCGGAGGCGATCGAGGAGGCGAAGCCGGCGCTCCTGCTGCTGTGCCACGGCGGCAACGACTTCCTGCGACGGCTAGACGATGCGCGCACGGAGGAAAACCTGCGCGCGATGATCCGCGTCGCACGCGACAAGGGCATTCCGGTGGTGCTGCTCGCTACGCCGAAACCCACCCTGCCGCCGTCGGTACCCGCGTTCTACCGCGCTCTCGCCGTGGAGCAGGCCATCCCGTTCGAGGATGCGGTGCTGCGGGAAGTCCTGTTCGACAACCGCCTCAAGTCGGACCTGGTGCATCCCAACGGGCAGGGTTATGCACAGATCGCCAACGCGGTCGAGAAGGTACTGCGCCGTTCGGGCGCGCTCTAGTCCGCATCCGACGCAAAAAGTAGTCGAAATCCTACTTTGCCATCCGCCTTTATCACTAGTGGCCGCCCTCGCGAAAGCCTAGATTCACCTCACACCTTACTTACTTCGCGAGCAAGAACATGAGAACGCAGAAAATCGGACCCCGCCGTGCCAAGCTCCCGCCGATCCTGGAGATCGACGAGGACGGCATCCCGGTGAACGAGATGGAGACCTGGAGCCGGCCGCGCTGGTCGACCGACGAGGACACCCCGGGCGTCGCCCTGGGGGAATGGCCTACCGAGTTCGACGACTGACGCCGATCGACCGACACCGCTCGGACTAGGCCGCCGAGCAACGCATGACTTGTGGGCCGATCAAAGTGGTAACGATCGGATTCCCCCCTGGAGACATTCATGCGCACCCTATCGCCTGCCTTTGTGTTGACCTCCGTAGCGATCGCGCTCGCCAGCACCACGGCGGTTGCGCAGCTCCGCACCACCACCTCCGGACAGACCGGCACCGCCGGCTCGACCGCAACCGCGACGACCGCCCCCGCGGGCGCCACCCGCGCCGGCGGCTGCACCGGCACCGGCGGCAGCTCGTGCAGCGTGAGCGGCACCAGCACCAGTAGCAGTGGCTCCACCGCCGGCACCACCGGGTCGGCGCCCTCCGAGACCACCGAGCCGCGCGTTACCAGCAACAACGCCACCGGCAGCACCAACAACGCGACCGGCACCACCGCCAGCAACTCGACCGGTAACACCTCGAGCGGCACCACCTCGACCGGCAACACCAACAACAACCTGACGACCAACGTCGACAATTCGTCCGACAACCAGTCGGGTCCGCTCTCGGGCCTGATCCCGTCGAACAACGGCACGACGGCCACCACCGGGACGACCTCCGGCACGACCGGCTCCACCGGCGCCACGGGCAACAACAATGGCTTCGGATCCGGCCTGCTGGTCCCCGGAATCGCGACCGACATGGGCGCGATGAACGATGCCGGCAGTGGCGTGAACGCCAACGGCGAGCGCGTCGCGGGCAACGGCAACGGCAACGCCGCCAACAATGGCGCCTCGCCGAACACGCTGGCTACCGGGAACACCGTCTACACCCTGCCGCTGTACGACGCCGCCACCAAGGCCGCCACCGCGCGCGACCTGCGCCGCCGCGCCAACAAGCAGGAGCCGCGCGTCATCGGCCTCGCGCCGCGGACCAACAACGACCTCACGTACCAGATGCCCGATGACCGGATCATCCGTTACTGAGCCCGCCCTGGCCCTGGAGAATGCCGGCGAGAGCCGGCATTTTTCATTGGCCGGCGCATTCTTTGCCCCGCCGGGGCGGGCGCTCACCAATGCGCGCTTGGCGCTGCTGCTGGTGCTCCTTTCGACGCTGACCGTGCTGAGCTTCGCCACGCTCATCGAGCGGATGACCGCGCCGTCGATTGCCGAGATCGAACCGGCACCGGTCGTGGCGGCGGAGGTTAGCGAGCGCGAGCCTGTGGCCCCTCCCGAGCCCGCGCCCGACGCGCTCGCCGGTGGAAAGCTCCTGGTGCCGGTGCGGGGAATCGAGCGTACGGCGCTGCGCGACAACTACAGCGCTCGGCGCGGGCCCCGCACCCACAACGCGCTCGACATCATGGCGCCGCGCGGAACGCCGGTGCTCGCCGCCGCCGACGGCCGCGTCGCCAAGATCTATCGCCATCCCCTGGGCGGGCTCTCGGTCTACCAGTACGACAGCGCCGAGAGCTTCGCCTACTACTACGCGCACATGGACGCATTTGCCGCGGGGCTGCTCGAGGGCGCCGTCCTCAAGCGCGGGGACGTGATCGGCTACGTGGGCACCACCGGGAACGCCTCCCCGAGCTCGCCGCATCTGCATTTCGCCATGTATCGCCTCGGCGCCGATCGCAAGTGGTGGCGCGGCACGGCGGTGAATCCGTACACCTATCTCGCCTCGCCGGGTTGACGCGCGCGGCCGCCGGGGAGAAGAATCGCCGGGCGGTCAAACCACAATCCGGAGGAGACGATCATGACGAGAAACTGGCTCGCCACGCTGGTGGCGTTGGCGGCGCTCATGGGTGCGGCGTCGAGCAGGGCGGACGAGCGCGGCGCGCCGTTTGCCATCGAGACGGAGCCGTTCGCGACGCTGCCGGATGGCGTGCGCTATCCCGAAGGCATCGCGACCAACCCGGCG
>DATLEL010000201.1:0-3906 GCA_035525255.1 Usitatibacter sp. | reverse complement strand
TCGAGCGCTTCCAGCAGGCGGCTCTTGCCCGAGCCGGTGGCGCCGCAGACCACGTGGAAGCGAAACGCCGCCGGCAAGGTCTCCAGCTCCGCGGCGACCTGGCGGCGGAATGCCTTGTAGCCGCCGTCGAGGCGCTGCGCGTCCCAACCTACCTGCCTCAGCACGTGCACCAGCGACCCCGAGCGCCCGCCTCCGCGCCAGCAATACACCAGCGGGCGCCAGCCGCGCGGCATCGCGGAGAAGCGCGCTTCGATGTGTGCCGCGATGTTGCGCGCCGCGATCGGCGCCCCGGCCCGCTTCGCCTCGAACGAGGACTGCTGCTTGTAGATGGTGCCGACCCGCACGCGCTCGGCGTCGTCCAGCACCGGCACGTTCACCGCGTCCGGCAGGTGGTCTTCCGCGTATTCGGAGGGGCTGCGCGCATCGAGCACCGCGTCGAAGCCGCGCAGCTGGGCGAGGCTGAGAGGCGTCGAGACCTTGCCCTCGGCGCGCTCGCGGTGGAACGGCAGCTCGCTCACGATGCGCGCTTGCGCAGCAGCGGCTCCAGCGTCGGCCAGACGTTGTCGAGGATCAGGGGCTGCGCGCCGGCGGTGGGATGCAGCTGGTCGGCCTGGAAATTCTCGCGCTTGTCGACGACGCCCGCGAGCAGGAATGGCACGTGCGCGATGCGATGCTTCTTCGCGAGCGCCGCGAACAGCCCCTGGAACTCGACCGCGTAATCGATGCCATAATTCGGAGGAATCATCAGCCCCACGAGCACCGGTTCGGCGCGGGCCTGGCGGGCGAGCTTGATCATCTGCTCGAGGTTGGCGCGAATCTGCGCGATGGGCTGCCCGCGCAGGGCGTCGTTGGCGCCGAGCTCGATCACCACGGTATCCGGCTTGTGCCGCTTCAGGTCCTCCGGCAGGCGGCGCAGCCCGCCCGCGGTGGTCTCGCCGGAGACGCTTGCATTCACCACCGTCCACGGAAGCTGCGCGCGCGTGATGCGCTCGCCCAGGAGATGCACCCATCCCTGTTGCGCGGCGATGCCATAGGCGGCCGAGAGGCTGTCGCCGAACACCAAAATCGTCCGCGCGGCGGCGGCCGGGGCGGCGAGCACCAGCAGGGCGGCTAGCGGCACCAGGCGTCGAACCAGGAATGAGAGCGATGAGCGCACTGAGGGATGTGAATCAAGGGGCCGCGAGGGAAGCGGCGGAAGTCATTGTGAGGGCAGACGCCCTCACCAAACAAGTCACGACCCCGGACCACACGCTCACCATCGTGCGCGACGCGACGTTCGAGGTGCGGGCGGGTGAAGCGGTTGCGATCCTCGGCGCTTCGGGTTCGGGCAAGTCCACCCTGTTGGGATTGCTGGCGGGCCTGGACGTTCCCACCTCCGGGCGCGCGTGGATCGGCAGCGAGGACCTGTTCGCGCTCTCCGAGGATGGAAGGGCGCGCCTGCGGGGCCAGAGGGTGGGCTTCGTGTTCCAGTCTTTCCAGCTGCTGCCGGCGCTGACTGCGCTGGAGAACGTGATGCTCCCGCTCGAGCTCGCCGGCGGGAAGGATGCCGGCGCTCGCGCCGCCGCCATCCTCGGGCGCGTGGGCCTCGGCGAGCGCCTCGGCCATTACCCCCGCCAGCTCTCGGGTGGCGAGCAGCAGCGCGTCGCGGTGGCGCGTGCGTTCGTGACGGAGCCGCAGCTGCTGTTTGCCGACGAGCCCACGGGCAACCTCGATTCAGAGACCGGCGAGCAGGTGATCGAGCTGCTGTTCGGCATGAATCGCGAGCGGGGGACGACGCTAGTTTTGGTCACTCACGATGCCGAACTTGCGCGCCGCTGCGACCGGCGGCTCCATATCGCCGCTGCGCGGATTACACATGAAGACTGAACCACGGAGATCCACGGAGCCCCACGGAGACTCATGAAAAGCCTCCCCCTGGCCACGCGGATGTTGCGGAGGAACTGGTCCGCCGGCGAGCTGAAGGTGCTGCTTCTCGCGCTGCTCATCGCCGTTGCGAGCGTGACGACGGTGGGCTTTTTTGCCGATCGCGTGCAGGCGGCGCTCGACATGCAGGCGAACGAGCTGCTGGGAGGAGACCTCGTGGTCATCGCCGACCAGCCGATGGCGCAGGCCTTCGCGGCGGCCGCGCGTGCGGAATCCCTCACCACCGCCCAGACTCGCACCTTCCCGAGCATGGTGGGCGCCGGGGGCAACGTGAACCTCGCCGAGATCAAGGCGGTGTCGCCAGGCTTCCCCTTGCGAGGCCGCATCCGCATCGTCGACAGCGTCGGTGCCGCCGAGCGCGAAGTGCAGGGCGGCCCCGAGCCCGGCACGGTATGGGTCGGCGTGCCGCTGGTGGGGCGCCTCGGCCTCGCGGTAGGCCAGACACTGAACGTCGGGCGGGCGCCGCTGCGCGTGGCGGCGATCATCACGCGCGAGCCCGACAGCGTGCTGGACTATTTCGGCATCGCGCCGCGCGTCCTGATGAACGAAGCCGACGTCGATGCGACCGGGCTGCTGCAATACGGCAGCCGCGTGACCTATCGGCTGCTGGTGAGCGGCGAGTTGCCCGCGGTGGAGCGCTTCCGCGCCGCGATGACGCCCCAGCTCGCGCGCGGGCAGCGCATCGAGGGCGTGCGCGACGCGCGCAGCGAAGTCCGCACCGCGCTCGAGCGCGCGCAGCGCTTCCTCGGCCTCGCCTCGCTGCTGTCGGTGGTGCTCGCTTCCGTGGCGGTCGCCCTCGCCGCGCGGCGCTTCTCGCAGCGCCAGGTCGATGCCGCCGCGATGATGCGCTGCCTCGGCGCCACCCAGGGCGCCATCTTCGCGATCCACGCGTGGCAATTCATCATGCTCGGCATCGCGGCGTGCGTGCTCGGCAGCCTCGTGGGGTACACCGCGCAGGCGGTGCTCGCCAAGTGGCTGAGCGCGTTCTTCACCGTGACGCTTCCGTTGCCCGGACCGATGCCGGCGCTGCGCGGCGCCGTGATCGGCTTCGTGCTGCTGCTGGGCTTCACGCTGCCGCCGCTCCTGCGGCTGCGCAATACCTCGACGCTGCGCGTGCTGCGCCGCGACCTCGCCGCGGCCGAGCCGTTGAGCCTTGCCGCGTTCGTGCTGGGACTCGGCGCTCTGTCGGCGCTCATCGTCTGGCAAGCGGGGGACGTGAAGCTGGGCTCCATCGCGTTGGGCGGCTTCGCGGCCGCACTCGCCGTATCCGCGGCAGCCGGTTATGGGCTGATCCGCCTGGTGTCGAGGTTACGCGGCGCGGCTTCCGGACCCTGGCGCTACGGCCTCGCCAACCTGCGCCGCCGCACCGGCGGCAGCCTGGTGCAGATCATGGCGCTCGGCCTCGGCATCATGGCGATGCTGATGCTCACGCTCGTGCGCACCGAGCTCATCACCAAATGGCAGCAGTCGATGCCGCCGGACATGCCCAACCGCTTCGCCATCAACATCCAGGGCGACCAGCTCGCGGAGGTGAAGCGCTATTTCGCCACCCAGAGCCTCGCCACTCCCGATCTCTATCCGATGGTGCGCGGCCGCCTGGTGGCGGTGGGCGAGCGCAACGTGTCCGCCGCCGACTTCGGCGATGCGCGCGCCAAGCGGCTGGTGGAGCGCGAGTTCAACCTGTCATGGGCGGACAAGAACCGGCCCGACAACCGCATCGTGGCCGGCCGCTTCTGGGAGCCGGGCGCCACCGACAACCAGTTCTCGGTGGAAGAGGGCATCGCCAAGACGCTCGGCATCAAGGTGGGCGACGCACTCACCTTCGACGTCGCGGGCTCGCGCTTCGCCGCGAAGGTCACCAGCCTGCGCAAGGTGGACTGGGATTCGTTCAAGCCCAATTTCTTCGTGATCGGCAGCCCGGCGCTGCTCAAGTCGTATCCCGCCAGCTGGATCACGAGCTTCCACCTGCCGCAAAGCCGCGAC
>DATLEL010000168.1:0-10521 GCA_035525255.1 Usitatibacter sp. | reverse complement strand
GCGATGACCTGGCCGGTGACGAAGGGGGCGTCGAAGAGGAGATATTTTACCGCGCCGGCCACATCCTCCGGGCTGCCGATGCGGGCGAGCGGGGTCTGCGCCATGATGCGGTCGCGCTCGCCGGGGGCGAAGTGCTCGTCGCCATCGGGCCAGAGGATGGCGCCGGGGGCGACGCCGTTCACCCGCACTTCGGGGCCCATCTCCAGCGCCAGCGCGCGCGTGAGGCCCGCGAGCCCGGTCTTGGCGACCGAGTACGCGAGGAAGTCCTTCAGTGGCCGCTCCGCGTGGATGTCCACCAGGTTCACGATGGCGCCATGTGCTTCGCGCAGCAGCGGTGCCGCGGCCTGCGCGAGGAAGAGTGGCGCGCGCAGGTTGCTGCCCACCAGGTCCTCCCACTCGGTGAGCCCGATGGAGCCGAACGGGGTGGGATAGAAGGAAGAGGCGTTGTTGACGAGGCCATCGAGGCGGCCGAAGGCTTGCGCCGCTTCTTCCACCAGGTCGCCCAGGCGCTCGACGTCGAGGAGGTCGGCCTGCACCACCACGCAGGAGCGCGGTCGCGCGGCATTCAGCGTATCGGCGAGGGCCTCGGCCTCATCGCGCGAGCGGTGGCAATGCAGCACCACGTTGGCGCCGGCCGCGTGCAGGCCGCGAGCGATCGCCGCACCGATCCGGCGTGCCGCACCGGTGATAAGGACCGCGCCATCCTGCATGCTATATTCGCCGCGACTTCGAGTAGACCCGATCCGAAGTGTAGCCGAAGCTCCCACGATGCCTGTCCACGACTCGCTGCTGCCCGCGCCTCCGCCCGAGGCCGCCGCGCATTCCCGCGAGCTCGCCGAACGGATCGCGAACGCCATCGTGACCGAGGGCGACTGGATCCCCTTCTCGCGCTTCATGGACCTCGCGCTCTACGCGCCCGGCCTCGGCTACTACTCCGCCGGGGCGCGCAAGTTCGGCTCCGAGGGCGATTTCGTCACGGCGCCGGAAGTGTCGACGATGTTCGCGCGCTGCCTGGCGATGCAGGCGCAGCAGGTGCTGGAGCGGACCGGCGGTGTGATCTTCGAGCTGGGGCCGGGCTCCGGGGTGCTCGCCGCCGACCTCTTCGGCGAGCTGAAGGCGCAGGGCAAGGCGCCGCAGCGCTACCTGCTGCTGGAGGTGAGCCCCGACCTGCGCGAGCGCCAGCGCGCGCTCATCGGCGCGCGCCATCCCGAGGACCTCGACCGCTTCACCTGGCTCGACACGCTGCCGGAGACCATCCGCGGCTTCGTCATTGCCAACGAGGTTCTCGACGTGGTGCCGTTCTCGCTGGTGCAGCGGGCGCAGGGCGAGATCCGTGAGCGCGGCGTGATCCTGACCGAGTCCGGATTCGCGTGGGACGACGTGGCGATGCCGGACAACGAGCTGCGCCGCCGCGCCGCGGCGGCACTGCCGCCCGGCAATTACGATTACCTCACCGAAGTGGGTCTCGCCGCGGAAGCGTTGGTGCGCACACTCGCGCGCGCGCTCGAGGCCGGAGTCGCGCTCTTCATCGACTACGGCTTCGCCGAGCGCGAGTACTACCACCCGCAGCGCTCCATGGGCACGCTGCGCTGCCATTACCGGCATCGTTATCACAACGACCCGTTCTTCCTGCCGGGGCTGCAGGACATCACCGCGCACGTGGACTTCACCGCGATGGCGCGCGCGGCGGAGCAGGGCGGCGCCGAGGTGCTGGGCTATACCACCCAGGCGTATTTCCTCATCTCCTGCGGGCTCGCGGTGCTCGTCTCCGCGGGCGATCCCACGGTCACCCTCTCGCGGCTCAAGGCGACCAGCGCCGTGCACCGCCTCATCAGCCCGTCGGAGATGGGCGAGCTCTTCAAGGTGCTCGCCATCGGCAAGGGGATCGAGGTCCCGTTGCTCGGGTTCCAGTCCGCGCGCCCGCTGCCGCTCTAGCCCTTCAAAGCCACCAGCACCTCGTCCAGCATCTTCTTCGCATCGCCGAACAGCATGCGGTTGTTGTCCTTGTAGAAGAGCGGGTTGTCGACGCCCGCGTAGCCCGAAGCCATGCTGCGCTTCATGACGATCGACGTCTTCGCCTTCCACACTTCCAGAACCGGCATGCCGGCGATCGGGCTGGACGGATCTTCCTGCGCGCTGGGATTCACGATGTCGTTGGCGCCGATCACCATCGAGACGTCGGTGTCGGGGAAATCGCCGTTGATCTCGTCCATCTCCAGCACGATGTCGTAGGGGACTTTCGCCTCGGCGAGCAGCACGTTCATGTGCCCTGGCATGCGCCCCGCGACCGGGTGGATGCCGAAGCGCACGGTCTTGCCCATGTCGCGCAGCCGCTTGGTGATCTCGAAGACCGTGTGCTGCGCCTGCGCCACCGCCATGCCATACCCCGGCACGATGACGACGCTCTTCGCCTCGTTGAGGAGGTCGGCGGTTTCCTTTGCGCTCACGGAGATCACTTCGCCGGCCGGAACGGCGGCTCCCCCGGTCGCCGCGGGCTTGGGTGCGTCGCCGCCGAAGCCGCCTGCGATGACCGAGAGGAACTTGCGGTTCATGGCGCGGCACATGATGTACGAGAGGATGGCGCCGCTCGATCCCACCAGCGCGCCGGTGACGATCAGCAGGTCGTTGGAGAGCATGAAGCCCGTGGCCGCGGCCGCCCACCCCGAGTAGCTGTTGAGCATCGAGACCACGACGGGCATGTCCGCGCCGCCGATCGCCATCACCATGTGAACGCCGAACGCGAGCGCGATCAGGCTCATCACGATGAGGGGCAGCATGCCCTGCTGGATCGAATGGGTGTGCAGGAAGGCGTAGCCGCACCCGACCACCGCGAGCAGCCCGGCGAGATTGAGCCAATGGCGCGCCGGGAGCAGCAACGGCTTTCCGCCGATACGCCCGGAGAGCTTGCCGAACGCGATCACCGACCCCGAGAGCGTGACCGCGCCGATCAACACCCCGATGTAGATCTCGGCGTGGTGGATCGTGACCTCGGCGGGGGCCATGCCGGCCGAGGCACTGGGGTCGATGTAGCTCGCGTAACCCACCAGCATCGCGACCAGGCCCACCAGGCTGTGCATGAAGGCGACCAGCTCGGGCATCTGCGTCATGCGCACCGTGCGCGCGAGGTAGAGGCCGATCACGGCGCCGATCACCAGGGCGATCGAGATCCAGCCGAATCCGGCGGGACTCACGCGTGGGCCGAAGACGGTCGCAAGCACCGCGAGTGCCATGCCGATCATGCCGTAGAGGTTGCCGCGCCTCGAAGACTCGGGGTTGGAGAGGCCGCCGAGGCTCAGGATGAAGAGGATGATCGCGGCGATATAGGCGACGGTGGTGAGGCTTGCGGACATGGCTCTTTCCTACTTCCGGAACATCGACAGCATTCGCTGCGTCACGGCGAAGCCGCCGAACATGTTGATCGCCGTGAGGGCGATGCCGAGAAAGGCGAGCCAGCGGATGAGGTCATCGGGTCGCGCTTCTCCGGCAGCCACGCTGGCGGCGAGCGGTGGCGCAATCTGCACCAGCGCCCCGATGATGACGATGCTGCTGATGGCATTGGTCACGCTCATCAGCGGCGTGTGCAGCGCGGGCGTCACGTTCCAGACCACCATGTACCCCACGAAGCACGCGAGCACGAACACGGTGAAGTGGCCGAGGAAGGCCGCCGGCGCGTAAGCGCCGATGAGGAAGAACAGCAATGCGCCCACGCCGAAGATCAGCGCGAGCTTGCCGGGCGAGGCCGGCTCGCCGGGCCCGTGGCCGTGGCCTTTCTTCTGTGGCACGGCCGGCATTGCGGCGGTGGCGGCCGGCTTGGCCGGCGCGGCGGAGAGCTTCGGCGCGGGCGGCGGCCACGTCACCGCGCCTTCCTTCACCACCGTGGTGCCGCGGATGACTTCGTCATCCATGTTCACGTTGAGGGCACCGTCCTTCGCCTTGCAGAGCTCTTCCGTGAGGCGGAAAAGGTTGGTCGCGTAGAGCGTGCTGGCCTGGGTCGCGAGGCGGCTGGGCAGGTCGGTGTAGCCGATGATGATGACGCCGTGCTTCGTCACGACCTTGCCCGGCTCGGTCAGCTCGCAGTTGCCGCCCTGCTCCGCGGCCATGTCGACGATGACGCTTCCGGGCTTCATCGAGCGCACCATCTCGGCCGTGATCAGCTTCGGCGCCGGCTTGCCGGGAATGAGCGCGGTGGTGATGATGATGTCGACTTCCTTCGCCTGCTTCGCGAAGGTCTCGCGCTGCGCTTTCTGGAAGCCCTCGCTCATCACCTTCGCGTAACCGCCGACGCCGGTGCCTTCCTCCACGTACTCGACCGGCACGAATTCCCCACCGAGCGACTTGATCTGGTCCGCGACCTCGGGCCGCGTGTCGTTCGCACGCACGATCGCGCCCAGGCCCGAGGCCGCGCCGATGGCCGCGAGGCCCGCAACACCAGCGCCGATCACGAACACTTTCGCCGGCGGCACCTTGCCCGCGGCGGTGATCTGCCCGGTGAAGAAGCGGCCGAAGTGGTGCGCGGCCTCGATCACCGCGCGATAACCGCCGATGTTCGCCATCGACGACAGCGCGTCCAGCTTCTGCGCACGCGACATCCGCGGCACGCTGTCCATCGCCAGCACCGTCGCCTTCTTCGCGGCGAGCTGCTGCAGCAACTCGGGGTTCTGCGCGGGCCAGACGAAGCTCACCAGCGCCTGCCCGTCGCGCATCGCGTGCACTTCCTCGCGGGAGGGCGCACGGACCTTGAACACGATGTCCGCCGCGGACCAAACCGACGCGGCGTCCGGCACAACCGTCGCGCCTGCGGCCGCGTAGGCGTCATCGCCGATGCTCGCCGCTTCACCGGCGCCCGACTGGACGATCACCTTGAAGCCGAGCTTCGTGAGCTTCGGCACCACCTCGGGGACGGTGGCGACGCGTTTCTCGCCGGGGAAGGTTTCCTTGGGGACTCCGATCGTCTGTGCGGTCATCTTCATCTCTTGGTTGTGCGTTATCCATGGCGATGCCGCGCCACAGGCGACGATTCTACTTCGTCGCCAAGGCGGGGTATTCTTGACGAGCTTCCAAGAAGACAACCCGAGGAGATTCACGACATGAAGCGCATGACCACGACACTGCTCGCCCTGGTAGCCGCCTTCGGCCTCGCCACCGCCGGCGCCCAGGAAAAGAAATCCCGCATATCGATCGGCACCGGCGGCACCGGCGGCGTCTACTACCCGCTGGGTGGCGGCCTCGCCTCGGTGCTCTCCAAGTTCGTGCCCGGCCTCGAAGCCACCGCAGAAGTCACCGCGGGATCCATCGCGAACCTGCAGCTGATCGACGGCGGCAAGTCGGAGATGGGCTTCACGATGGCGGACTCCGCATGGGACGCCTACCAGGGGCTCGACAAGTTCAGCGGCAAGAAGGTCCCGCTGCGCACCCTGGTGGTGTTCTACCCCAACCGGATGCACGTCGTGTCCGTCGCGAGCAAGAACATCAAGAGCTTCAATGATCTCAAGGGCAAGCGCGTCTCTACCGGCGCCCCGGCGAGCGGCACGGAGATCATGTCGTTGCGACTCATCGAGGCGTGCGGGCTCGACCCCAACAAGGACATGACGCGCGAGCGCCTGTCGGTGGCCGAGAGCGTGAATGCGCTGAAGGACGGCAAGATCGACGCCTTCTTCTGGGTGGGCGGCGTGCCCACGCCCTCGGTGACGGACCTCGCCGCGACGCCGGGGCAGAAGATCCAGCTGATCGACCATGGCCAGTGCGTGGACAACATGCGCAAGAAGACCGGACCCATCTACGTGCAGAACAAGATCCTCGCCAACGGTTACCCGGGGCAGGACAAGGACAGCACCAACGTCGACGTGTGGAACCTGCTGGTGGTCCCGGCCAACGCCGACGAGCAGCTGATCTACAACATCACCAAGACGATGTTCGAGAAGAAGGAGGAGCTGGTGAAGGTGCACAAGGACGCGTCCTTCCTCGACCTCGCCAACCAGACCACCAATGCGTCGCCGATCCCCTTCCATCCGGGCGCGATCCGGTACTTCAAGGAGAAGGGCCTGAAGTTCTAAGTCGTTGATTCTATTGCGGTGCAGCAAATATATGCTGCACCGCAATAATTATTTGCGGCAACCCCTTGACTGTGAGCATGGCTGGCCTAAAATGGGTTTTGTGCAGTGCAGCAAAACCGCTCCCGACCGCCCACCTTCCAAGGAATCCCCAAATGTTCAAGATCGATCAGCTCACCGCGGCCAACGAGGCTGCCATCACCCAGTTCGCCCATTTCGCGCAGCTCTCGCTCGTGAACCTCGAGAAGTTCGCGCAGCTCGGCCTGGCCGCCACCCGCGACAACGTGGAGCTGGCCACCGCCCACGCCCAGGCGCTCGCCTCGGCCAAGGACGTGCATGAAGTCATCGCCCTCAACTCGGCGGCCCTGGAGCCCGTGATGAAGCGCGCCTACAGCTTCTCGCGCACCGCCTACGAAAGCGCCGCCGAAGCCAACAGCGAAGTGAAGCGCGTCATCGAAGCCCAGACTGCCGAATACAACCGCGCCGCCGTGGCCGCGCTGGAAGAGGCGTTCAAGTACGCGCCCGCCGGCTCCGAGTCCGTGGTCGACAACGTGAAGACGGCGATCGCCGCCGCACAGAGCGCCTACAACAACCTCGCGTCGATCAACAAGCAGGTCTACGCGACGATGGAAAGCGCGGTCGAGCAGAACAGCGCCACCGTCAAGCGCGCCACCCGCACCGCGAAGTCGAAGAAGCGCTAAGCCGCCAGCAGCCATCCACGAGCCCCGCCAGTAATGGCGGGGCTCTTTTTTTAGTTCCCCGTCGGCTCCTGCAGCGAGGCGATGGCCGTGAGCCGGGCGCGGCGGACCGCGCCCGGCACGTCCTCGGGATGCTCCCGCGCGAGGGCAGCGGCATCGACTGCGCGGGCGGCAGCGAGCGCACGCACCAGCGCGGCTCGCGGCGCATAGGCTTCGCGAGAGGCGGCGGCGTTGTCGCACTCCCCCACTTCGAGCAGGCGCTCGAGCCGCTCCGGCCTTCGGAACGCGTCGGCGCGCTCGAGCACGCCGAGTGTCGTCTCGGCATCCAGGTCAATCTCCGCCAGCAAGTCCCGCTCGCGCACCGCCGCGATGGCGAGGTCGCGGCAGTCACCCGGCGCATTCACGCGCGAAGCGAGCGCCGCGACGGGCTCGGGCGCGAGATCGGCCAGCATGAGCGCGAAGCGCACCGGGAGCGCATAGCCCCGCGTGGCCGCACGCTGCAGCCGTCCCGCCAACCGCTCGGGCACCTCGGCGTCGGAGAATCGCTCGTCGAGCTCCGGAAGCGCTCGCCCCAAGGCGCCGCACTCGCGCAGCACTTCCAGCATGCGCGCCGGGCTCGCCTCCATCAGGCCGCGCGCGAGCTCCTGCCATACGCGTTCCGGCACCAGCGCATCCGCCTCCCCGCGCTCGACCATGGAGCGCATCAGCGCCAGTGTTTCCGGCGCGATGGAGAAGCCGAAGCGGGCGGCGAAGCGCGCCACGCGCAGGATGCGCACCGGGTCTTCGGCGAAGGCTTCGCTCACGTGACGCAGCACGCCGGCTTCCAGGTCCCGGGCTCCCCCGTGCGGATCGACCAGCACGCCGTCCTCGCCGCGCGCCATCGCGTTGATGGTCAGGTCGCGGCGGCGCAGGTCGTCCTCGAGGGTGACGTCGGGCGCGGCGTGGAAGGTGAAGCCCTTGTAGCCCGGCCCGGTCTTGCGCTCGGTGCGCGCGAGCGCGTATTCCTCGTGGCTCTCGGGATGCAGGAACACGGGGAAGTCGGCGCCAACCGGCTTGAAGCCACGCCGCGCCATTTCCTCCGGATCGGCGCCCACCACCACGTAGTCGCGATCGGTGACCGCGAGCCCGAGCAGCTCGTCGCGCACCGCGCCGCCCACCGTGTAGATCTTCAGGTCAGCGGCCCGCGTTGTGGCGATAAAGCGGATAACGCGCGCGTGCGGCGGTGCCCACCAGGTACTCGGGCACGACGGCCTCCAGCGGCGCCGGCTGGAAGCCGAACACCTCGGGGAAGGGTGCCGCCGACACGTTGTCCACGCTCATGGAGCGCAGGTTGTCGCGGGTCATCAGCTTGCCGGGGAGGTGCTCCAGCATGAAGGCCTGCACCCGCGCGAGCGGAGCGGGCAGCGCCAGTACGCGCGTCCTGCGCCCGGAGCTCGCGGCGACGAAGCGCACCAGCTCGGCGAGGGTGTACGCCCTGGGACCGCAGAGCTCGTAGGATTTGTCGAGGCAGGCCGGATTGCCCAACGCGACCACGAAGCAGCGGGCGACGTCTTCCACCCAGATGGGCTGGAAGCGCGCCCGCGCGCCCGCGAGAGGGATCACCGGGAACCATCGCACCATGCCTGCGAAGAGGCCGAGGAATCGATCGCCTTCGCCGAAGATCACCGAGGGGCGGAAGATCGTGTACGGCGTGATGGACGAGGAGGCGCGCACCGCCACTTCGCCTTTCGCCTTGGAGCGCTGGTAAGCGCTGGGCGCGTCTTCGGCGGCGCCGAGCGCGCTCATGTGCAGCAGGTGGCGCACGCCGCTCGCGTGGCACGCTTCGACCACCTTGCGGGGCAGCTCTGCATGGCAGTCCTCGAAGCTCTGGCGGCCGCCCTCGTGCAGGATGCCGACCAGGTTGATCACCGCGTCCATGTTGTCGAAGCACGCGCGCAGCTGGGCCGGGTCCTGCGGGTTCGCCGCGACGACCTCGACCGTCGGCAATACGCGCAGCGCCGCGGCCCGCGCAACGACACGCGTCACCACGCGCACGCGGATGCCACGGGCGGCGAGCTGCTCGGCAATGGCGCGCCCGACGAAGCCGGTGCCGCCGAGGATGCAGACCGTCGCGATACGCATGGCGCTAGGGGATCGCCGCCGCGAGCGCCGCGTCGGGGGGATCCGCGCTGCGTCCCGGCACGGAGCCCAGCATCTGCCGGAAGCTCGCCGGCTTTCCGGTCAGGCGGTGGCGGTAGTACCAGGCGTTGCTGAAAACCTTCTTCACGTAGTCGCGCGTCTCGTTGAAGGGAATGGTCTCCGCGTAGATTGCGCCTTCCAGCGGCCGCTCGTCGCGCCAGCGGCGCGCGCGCCCCGGCCCGGCGTTGTATGCGGCGGTTGCGAGCACCGGGTGGCGCAGCTCGTTCAGGACGCGGCGGAAGTAATACGTGCCCATGTGGATGTTGAGCTCCGGCTGCACCAGCATCTGCGGTTTGTAGGGCTGCACCGGGATCTGCTTCGCCACCCAGCGCGCGGTGGCCGGCATCAGCTGCATGAGGCCGGTCGCGCCCACGCGCGAGCGTGCATCGCTGTTGAAGCGGCTCTCCTGCCGGATCAACGAATACATCAGCGCTTCGTCCAGGTCCCACTGGCGGCTGGCGCTACCGAGCGCATCGCGGTGCGGCACGGGATAGCGCATGCTGAAGTCATGGAGCTGCACGGTGCGGTCGGCGGTGTTGATCGCGCGATCGGCGACATTGTTCGCACGCGCGAGCTGTGCGGCAGCGAGGAGGTCGCGGTCGCCGAGCCCGCGGATGCCGTGGATCCACTCGCGGAATGCTTCTCCGTCGAGCCCCACGCGATAGAGGACCAGGGCGCGCTCGATCCCGTCGTATGCACGCACGCGCTCGAGGTCGCCCGGTTGCGGCTGCCACCCGCTCCAGTCGGGCGTGGGCAGCGTCCCGAGCTCGTCCGCCGCCAGCAGGCCGTAGAAGCCCGGATCGCGCGCCACGGTCTTCAGCAATGCATCGGCCGCTTCCGTCGAGCCCTGCGAACGCAGGGCCCGCGCGCGCCAATACCGCCATGCGGGGTCGCGCGCTTCCTCGGGCGAGAGCGCCTGGATTGCGGCGAGCACGGTCTTCCAATCGCCGGCGCGGAGCGCTGCGCGCACCTTCCAGGTGAGCTGCGCATCGCCGAGGGGCGCCCCTGCGGCAAGCGCGTACCACTCGAGCGCGCGCGCATGATGGTTGAGCGCGGCCTGCCATGCGACCTGGCCCCACGCCCAGGCCGCGGCGTCGCTCCCGAGGCGCGACGCGAAGGCGGCCGTGCGCTCGGCCGCGTCCTCGGGCTTGGTGCGAGCCAGGCGGCCGATGGCGAAGAGCGCCAGCTCACGGTTGGCGCGGTTGAGCAGTGGCGCCTTTTCGCGTGCGAGATGTCCTCCGGGATCCGCGGCGGCGCGGTCCAGCTGCTTCTCGTTCAGCGCCCGGCCGGACGGCAGCAGCGCATTCGCGCGCTTCGCGTCCTTCACCAGCCCGGCGCCGAGCAGCTTGCGCAGGCGCTCCCACGCGTCGGCCTCGCTCAGGCGCCCGGCGGCGGCAAGGGAAACGAACACCGCATCGCACGCCGCGGGCGCCTCGCGGCCGGCGAGAAAAAGTTGCCGGGCCTCGGCCGCGACTTCCGGGTCCTTGCGCGCGCTGCGCTCCTGCAGCGCGTAGCAGGTGATCTCCGCGTCCTCGCCCACGACGCGCGGGTATTCGGCGCGGAAGGCATCCCAGGAACCCGCGGCCCCGAGCGCA
>DATLEL010000139.1:0-2629 GCA_035525255.1 Usitatibacter sp. | reverse complement strand
GCCGAAGGCGAGCGCCGCCGCGGTGGGCTCGTTGATGATGCGCTTCACCTCGAGGCCGGCGATGCGGCCCGCGTCCTTGGTGGCCTGGCGCTGGGAGTCGTTGAAGTACGCGGGCACCGTGATGACGGCCTCGGTGACCGGCTCGCCCAGGTAGTCCTCGGCGGTCTTCTTCATCTTGCGCAGCACTTCGGCGGACACCTGCTGGGGCGCGATCTTCTTGCCGCGCACTTCCACCCAGGCGTCGGAGTTTTCGGCCTTGACGATGCGGTAGGGCATCAGGTTGATGTCCTTCTGCACTTCCTTCTCGTCGAACTTGCGGCCGATGAGGCGCTTCACCGCGAAGAGCGTGTTCTTCGCGTTGGTGACCGCCTGCCGCTTGGCCGGGGCGCCGACGAGGATCTCGTCGTTGTCCGCGTAGGCGACGATCGAAGGCGTGGTGCGGGCGCCCTCGCTGTTCTCGATGACCTTGGGCTTGCCGCCCTCCATGATGGAGACGCACGAGTTGGTGGTGCCGAGGTCGATGCCGATGATCTTTGCCATGTTCGTCTTCCTTGGTTCTGGAGTAAGTAGTTGTCTTGGAAGTAGGGTTATTCGTCGCCGATATCAAGCGTCGGGGGCGCTTTCCTTCGCTTTCGCCACCATCACCAGGGCAGGACGCAGCACCCGGTCGTGCAGCAAGTAGCCCTTCTGCAGGACCGAGACCACCGTACCCGGTTCCTGGTCGCTCTCGACCTGGCTGATGGCCTGGTGCCGGTGGGGATCGAATTTCTCGCCCTGGGGGACGATCTCCTTCACGGCGAATTTTTCGAACGCCGCGTCCAGCTGGCGCGCGGTGAGCTCGACGCCTTCCTTGAAGGATTCGACCGAGGCGTTCTCGACCGCGAGCGCCGCATCGAGGCTGTCCTTCACCGCGAGCAGGGCGGCGGCGAAATTCTCCTGGCCATAGCGGTGGGCCTTGGCGACGTCCTCCTGCGAGCGGCGCCGGACGTTATCGGTCTCGGCCTTGGCGCGCAGCCAATCCTCGCGAACCTTGTCCGCCTCGGCACGCGCCGCGGCCACCTGCGCCAGCAGCTCGGCGGCCTGGGTCTCCACGCCGGTGTCCGGCTGTTCGTCCTCCGCGGGCGGCCGCTGCGCGGCAGCGGCGCCGCCGGCACCCGCCATCTCTGCATCAGTCACGGGAAATCCTCATCAAAACAAAACCTTGGGCTTACAGGTGGGGTTGCCCCCATGGTTTTCAAGGGCTTTCGCCCGCGCTAGCGATTCCACGCCTGCAGGTTTTCCATGGCGATGATGGTGAGCGCGGTCATCCACGGGCCCCGGTCGTTCGTGGTGGGGATGTAATGGAAATCCTTGCCGCCCGCCGCCTTGAACGTGTCCCGGCCCTCCATCGCGATCTCCTCGAGCGTCTCGAGGCAGTCGGAGGTGAAGCCGGGGCAGATCACGTCCACCCGCCCCACGCCCTCGCTCCCCAGGGCGCGCAGCGTCGCGTCGGTATAGGGCTTCACCCATTCCTGGGCGCCAAAGCGCGACTGGAAGGTGACTTGCGTGCGGGAGTCGTTCCAGCCGAGCTCGTCGGCCACCAGGCGACCGGTCTCGAGGCACTGGGCCTGATACGGGTCGCCGCGGTCGACGCTGCGCTGCGGCAGGCCGTGGAAGCTCATGACCAGGCGGTCGGGGCGCCCGTGCTTGAACCAGTAGTCGTTCACGCTCTTTGCGATCGCCTTCACGTAAGCCTTGTGGTCATGGAAGTCCTGCACCACGCGCACGTCGGGCGCCGGGCGCCACTTGCGCAGCCCGCGCGCCAGGGCATCCTCGACGCTCGCGGTGGTGCTCTCCGCGTACTGCGGATAGAGCGGAATGACCAGAATACGTTCGCAGCCGCGCTGGCGAAGCTCGGCCAATCCCTCGGGGATCGAGGGCTTGCCGTAGCGCATCGCCGCCAGTACCGGCATCGCGACCTTGAGTTTTTCCCCAAGATTGCCGCGGAGAATCTGCGCCTGGCGCAGCGTGTAGACGCGCAGCGGCGAGCCGTCCGGGGTCCAGATCGCCGCGTATTTTTTCGCAGTCTTGCGGGGGCGCAGCGGCAGCACCAGGAAGTTGAGGATCAGCCACCACAGCGGCCGCGGGATCTCGACCACGCGCGGATCCCAGAGGAATTCACGAAGGTAGCGGCGCACCGCACGCGGCGTGGGCGCGTCCGGGGTGCCGAGGTTGACCAGCAGCACGCCGGTCGCCGGCGCGGCGGGAGGGGCCATGGAATCGGCCTAGTGCTGCGAGAGCGCGGAAGAGACGAGCTTGGCGGTGACGTCCACGATCGGGATCACGCGCTCGTACGCCATGCGCGTCGGACCGATGACGCCCACGGTGCCCACCACCTGCCCGTCCACCTCGTAGGGGGCCGTGACGATGGAGCACTCGTCGAGCGGCACCAGGGTGGACTCGCCGCCGATGAAGATCTTCACGCCGTCGGCATGCTCGCTTTGCTCGAGGATCTCGAGGAGCTGGGTCTTCTGCTCGAACACCTCGAACAGCCGGCGCAGGCGAGGCATGTCGCCCGAAAGGTCGGTCACCTCCAGCAGGTTGCGCCCGCCGGAGATCACGACCGAATCCGTCTGCGGCCGCAGTGCCT